>JAEUMC010000080.1 GCA_016793415.1 Devosia sp.
CCAACCGGCTCATCGAAGCCGGAAAACCAAAACGCGTCGCCCTCATCGCCTGCGCTCGAAAACTCCTCACTATCCTCAACGCCATCATTCGGGACAACAAACCATGGCAAACCGCTTGACCAGCAAGACAGTCGCTCCCCCATCAAGGGGGAGGTGGGGGCTGGTGGGTGGGAGAGGTGCTGCTCCGGCCCGCGCCGATCAATCAACCGGTGCAGTTCTCGATGGCGCGGCTGGCGGCGGTGGCGCCGGAGAGCGAGAAGGTCTCGACGATGCGGATGCCCTTGTCGCTGGTGCCTTCGATGACCACCGAGGAGCCGGCCCGCAGCGCGCCCGCCAGGTTGTCGTTCTGGTTGGGGTCGAGCAGCCAGGCGGCGTCCTTGTCGGTGAACAGCTCGAAGCTCTGGCCGCTGACCGTGGCGGTGGCCGGGGTATCGGGCGCAAAGGTGAAGCCGGCGACGAGGTTCAGCTCGTTGCGGACGCTCTCGGACGGACGGTTGGTCAGGTAGAGCCAGGCCTCGGTGAACTCGTCGGGGCTGGGCGCGACCTCGGTTGGCTTGCTCAGGGCAAAGCACACCGGGCCGGTCGACTCGGTGGCGGTGTAGGCCGTCCAGTCGCGAAATTCGCCGAGCAGCTTCACCGACTGCGCCATGGCCGCGCCCGACAGGGCGGGGACAAGCACCGTGGCGATGGCAGCGAGAGCGCGGAATTTCATGGGCGGGACCTCGAGGAGTTCGGCGGTTGGTAGCAGGCAAAGCCCGATGGCTTCAATCGCCGAACGTTCGGGAAGGTGTGAAGTTCACGCCCTCGTGTCGAGTTGTGCTCCGGCGTCAGGTGCAGGCCTTGCTGATCTCGCCGAGCGCCGCGGTGACGCCCGACAGGCTGTAGCTGTCCGACATCTTGTTGCCCTTCTGCGAAGTGCCGTTGACGGTGAGCTTGGTGCCCGCCTTCAGCGCCTCGACGAAGGTGGCCTCGTCGGCCTCGACGGCGAGCCAGGCGGCCTCGCCCTCGGTGACCATCGGGAAGGTCTTGCCGTCGACGGTGGCCGTGACGTTGGCATTGGTAGGGTGGAACGGGTAGCCGACCTGGGTCTGCACTTCGTTCTTGGTCCCGAGGCCCTTGCGGTTGATCACCAGGAAGTGGATCGGGCTGCGCCGCACCGGGCTGCCGTTCACTTCCTTGGGGCTCCAGTCTTCCGGCTGGGCCGAGATGTAGCACATGGCGCCGTTGGCGTCCGAACCGGTCCAGGCGGTCCACGACTTGAACGTGCCGAGCTGCTTGATTTCCTGAGCGCCGGCAGGCGCAGCCACCAGTGCGAAGCAGACGCTTCCGGCAACCAGGGCAGCCAGTGCCAAACGAGATGATGTCATCGCCCTAACATCCTTGAAGTTGCGCAACCAGCGCCGAGCATCGTGCCACGGTATGGTTACCAAGGTCTCAAACCGGCCGCGCATTTTGAGTTAGTGGCGACCTTAGCGGCAATCGTGTCGGCAATTTGACGCGCCAAATCGCCGAAAATCCTGTTTGGGCCCGCATGGTGAAGGAAGCGTTAACGGCGGGGGCCGAGTCACGCCGCCAACGGGTAGCTCTGTTCCACCAGGTAAGGTCCGCCGCCCACCGAATCCCGCGACGAGAACAGCACGAAACGGCCAACCTTGAACTCGAGCGGGGTGAAGCGGCCCGAGAAGGCGATGAAGCGTGCCACCTCCTCGGCGGAGACGCCACGCAGCCGGGCCAGCGCCACGTGCGGCACGAACTTCCTGCCCTCCGGGGCGAGGCCGCAACGCTGCAGCACCCGTTCCTGCGCCGCCTGCAGGCGCAGCAGGGCGGCATTGGCGGAGCAGCCGGCGAACAGCGCGCGCGGCGTATTGCCACCGAACGAGCCCAGGTGATCGAGCTTGATGGTGAAGGCCTCGCTGTCGGCCAGCCGGTCGAGCATATCGGTGACTTCGCTCGCCACGTGGTGATCGACGTCGCCGATGAAGCGCAAGGTAATGTGATAGTTCGCGGTGTCGATCCAGCGGGCGCCGAACAGCCCGCCGCGCTTGAGCGAGAGCGCCAGCCCCACCTCTGGCGGGACCTCGATTCCGGTAAAGAGCCTGGGCATTCGACCCTCCCTTTGCCGCGGTGAACGCGTGATTCGCGTTCCTCTACAGCCGAAACGTAGCGACGCCGGATGGCTGCCGCAAGACAACCTGCACGGT
>JAEUMC010000171.1 GCA_016793415.1 Devosia sp.
GAACTCCTTGGCTTCCGCCAGCTTCTTGAGCTGCGAAGCATCCTTGCCGCGCTTCGTCCTGGTCGCGACGATCAGCACGTTTTTGGGCGTATGCACGTCGGAGATGAACTCGAACACCTTGGTCGAGTAGCCGAAATGCTCGAGGATCATGGCGCGCATCGCGTCGGTGACCATCTCGGCCTGCCGTTCGACGAAGATGCCGTGCTTCATCAGGAAATCCAGCGCGTTGCCGCGGTTCGAGGTCTCGATCTCGCGCCGGATCTGCTTGTGGCAACAGGGCGCCACGACGATCAGTTCCGAGCCCGCTGCAATCCCTTTGGCAATGGCGTCGTCGGTGGCCGTATCGCAGGCATGCAGCGCGATCAGCACGTCGGCGCCGGCGGAATCGAAATTCTCGATCGTCCCCTGCGCGAAGCTGAGATTGCCGATACCGGTGGCACGGGCGGTGTCGTTACAGAACTTCACCAGGTCGTCGCGGAACTCGACGCCGACGACTTCGGCGGAGCGCCCCAGATTCTGCTTCAGGTAGTCGGCGACCGCGAAGGTCAGGTAGCCCTTGCCTGCGCCCATATCGACGACGCGGTTCAGCTTGCCTTCGGGGATCGCCTTCAGCAGCGGCCCGAGGATTTCGACATAGCGGTTGATCTGGCGGAACTTGTCGCCCGCCGCCTTCAGCACTTGGCCATCGGCGCCGGTAACGCCAAGCTCGGTGAGCCACTTCTTGCCGGCCGCCGGAATTGGGCGGGCCTTGGCGCGATCGTGCGACAGCGAGGCCGGCGCCTTGCTGGTCGGCTCGCTCTGTTTCAGCCGCGGCGACTTGCCCTGGCTGTCGAGCTGCAGGTCGAAGCGGGTGGTGTAGAGGAAGGCCTGGTGGAAGTCCTTCTCGATCAGCCGCCTGAGCTGGCCAATGGCGCCCGCCGGCGGGTGGTTCTGCACCAGGTCGCGCGTCTGGTGGTGGAAGGTGAAGCTGAGCTTCAGCTGCTCGCGACTGGTCGCGGGTTTGATGTCGATGCTCTTCAGCGTCTCGTCGGCGCCGAACGGCAGGCGCAGCGCCAGGCGCACGAAGCTGCCATCGGCGACGGCGCTGTCGAGCGCGGCGAGGAACTGGTCGATCTTGGGAAGGCTGGTATCCATTCGAGCCATATAGGCCCGATGCACGCGAAACGCTACCTCCGAAGCGGCCCGGTGGCGGGCCGCTTTCGCGTCTACCCGAGCTATTCGGCGCCCTGCTCGATCTTGCCCAGGACGTCCTTCACCTTGGAGTTGATCTGGTCGAGGGAATAGGGTTTTGGCAGGAACTCGACGCTCTGGTTGTCGGCAATGTCCTGCCGGACGTTCTCTTCGGCATAGCCGGAAACGAAGATCACCTTGAGCTCGGGCATGTGCTCGCGCACCTTGGTAAGCAGCGTCGGGCCATCCATCTCGGGCATCACCACGTCCGAGATCATCAGGTCGATCTTGTAGTCGAGCTCCTCCAGCACATCGAGCGCCTCGTCACCGCTATCGGCTTCGAACACTTCATAGCCGGTGGTGCGCAACGCCCGGGCCGAGAACGCCCGCACGCTGTCTTCGTCTTCGACCAGGAGGATACGCTCATGCCCGGTGAGATCCTTCACCGGCGCGGCGGCCTGCTTCACCGGCGCTTCGCCCTCTACCGGGACATAGCGCGGCAGGAAGATGCGGAACGTGGTGCCCTTGCCCACCACGGAGTCGGTGTAGATGTAGCCCGCCGACTGCTTGACGATGCCATAGACCGTCGAGAGCCCGAGCCCGGTACCCTTGCCCAGTTCCTTGGTGGAAAAGAACGGCTCGAAGATCTTCTCGAGGATTTCCGGCGGCATGCCGGTGCCGGTGTCCTCGACTTCGATCAGCACGTAATCCGCCGCCGGCATGCCGCGATAGGCATAGCCCTGCGACTCCTGCTCGGTGACGTTGCGGGTCCTGAGCGTGATGGTGCCGCCGTTCGGCATGGCATCGCGCGCGTTGACCACGAGGTTGACCACCACCTGCTCGAGCTGCACCAGGTCGGCCTTCACCGGCCAGACCGGGTTGGCGTGCTCGACGCCCAGCGTGATCTGCTCGCCGATCAAGCGCTTCAGCAGCACCGTCAGGTCGTCGAGGTGCCCCGGCACCTCCAGCACCTGTGGACGCAGCGTCTGCCGGCGCGAGAAGGCCAGCAGCTGGCGGGTGAGCCCGGCGGCACGGTTGGCACTGTTCTTGATCGACATCAGGTCGGCGAAGCTGGGGTCGCCCGGCTTGTGCTTCAGGAGCAGCAGGTCGGTAAAGCCGATAATGGCGGTCAGCACGTTGTTGAAGTCGTGCGCCACGCCGCCGGCCAGCTGGCCCACCGCCTGCATTTTCTGGCCCTGGGCGAACTGCGCCTCGAGCTTGCGCTGCTCGCTCATGTCGAGCGCGTAGACGTTGATCCGCTCGGCGGCGCCCTCGGCTTCCTCGGAGCTCGAAACGTAGAGCCGCACCGCATGGTCGCTGCCGCGGGTCAGCGTCGCATCCACCGGCTCGATCTCTGAGCGGCTGGCCAGCGCCCCCTCGATCGCCTTGGCGAAGGCGTCGCGGTTGCCTTCGGCCAGCAGGTCGGCCATCGGCTGCATGTCGATCGACTGCTCGCCGCCGGCCCAATCGAAGATCCGGCTGAACGGCGCATTGGTTCGGATGATGCGGCCGGCTTTGTCGAGCGTCGCAATGGCGAACGGTGTGTCGTTGAAAAAGCGCGAGAAGCGGACTTCGGAGGCGCGCAGCGCCTCTTCCTTGTCGGCGCCCTGCCGGCGATCGAGCACCAGCGTACGGGTCTCGCCCAGCTCGCCGTCGGCGAGGCGCGCCGCCCGATGCATCAGGCGCACCGGGAAGCTGGTGCCGTTACGGCGCACCAGGTCGATATCGATGATCTCGGTGCGGATTTCGCCGTCCGAGCGGCCGCGCATCAACAGGCTGGCGCCGTCGCCGCGCACGATATCGCTGAGCTTGATGGCGGTGGACTCGAACTCGGCCAGGTCGAAGCCGAGCCAGTCGGCGAGGGTCGAGTTGAGATACTGCACCCTGCCCTGCGCATCGGCGGAGAAGAAACCGGCCGGCGCATGATCGAGATAGTCGATGGCGCGCTGCAGCTCGAGAAAGGCATTGTCCTGCCGCTCGCGGTCGCGGGTGATGTCCTCGACCGTCCACAGCACCAGAGGCTTGCCGCCCTCGTCGATGGTCGGCAGCGCCCGCACCCCGACCCGGTACCAGAACGGCTTGGTCGAGCCACCGACCGAGCCGCCGAGGCCACCGATGATGCGGATATCTTCGATGGCCGGACGGCCGTCGCGCGCCGCGCGCGCCAGCCGGTACACCGCCTCCGAGGCCTCAGGTTCTCCGGCGAACAGCCGCGGCACCGACACCGGCACCCCGTCGGTCACCCCGCCGGCGAACTCGCCGTAATGCGCGTTGACGTAACTGATCTTGCCTTCGCGATCAGTGACCAGCGCGCCGAACGGCAGGCTGTCGACCACGGCGCGGCTCAGCGTCTGGGTATCCTCGCTGGCGGAAAAGCGGAACAGCCCGGCCGCCACCGCAAACAGGCAGAACACGCCCACCACGGCGAGCAACCCGAGGAACACCAGGATCAGGTCAGCCGGGATGCGGTCGCCCATCGTCGCCAGCAGCACCGCGCCCGCAATGAAGAACGCCGCCAGCGCCACCACGCGCCACAACCCGGCGCTGCTGCGCCCGCGGTTCAGCAGCGGGTTGGGATAGTTGTCCTCGTCGAGCGGCAGAGGTGCCATGCGCTGGGGGTGCCCCGGGGAAAAGTCACGCCGAATCGGCCTTCTCAAGGTCTAGCAAAGGCATAAGTCGGTTGGGTAGCCGCAATGGCGTTATCCCCGGTAGGGACGGCGGATTTGTGAGGGGGAGAGCCCGGGCTTCGTACAGGAGGATGTTGGGAACGATTGTGCCCACCAGGGTCCCCTCTCTTGCGATTTCTTGGGCTTAGCGCAGCTAAGTCCTTAGTTTTCGCAAGAGAGGGGGTCTGGCAGGCGGTGCGCCCGCCAACGCGCCCTATCCCGCCGTCCACCCGCGCTTCTGCTTCAGCCGCATGACGAACCCGATAACCTCGGCGACGGCCTTGAAGTGCTCGGTCGGGATGGTCTGGTCGATATCGACGCTGGCATAGAGCGCCCGGGCCAGCGGCGGGTTCTCGACGATTGGCACGTCGTGCTGTTTGGCGAGCTCGCGGATGCGCAACGCGATGGCGTCGGCGCCCTTGGCGACGCATTGCGGCGCCGCCATCTCGCGATCGTATTTCAGCGCCACGGCGAAGTGGGTCGGGTTGGTGATCACCACCGTCGCTTCGGGCACCGCGGCCATCATGCGCTTGCGGCTACGCTCCATCCGCACCTGCCGGATGCGGCCTTTGACCTTGGGGTCGCCTTCCTGCTGCTTGTACTCGTCGCGGGTCTCCTGGACCGTCATCTTCAGCCGGTTCCACCAGCGATTGCGCTGGTAGACGTAGTCGGCGATGGCAACGATGGTGACCACCGCCAGCACCGCCCCGAAGATCGAGAGGCTCAGATCCATGAACTCGGCGGCGATCATCGCCGGCTCGAGCTGGATCATCATCTCGAGGCTGTCGATCTTGGGCGCCAGCACGAACCACAGCACCGCCGACACCACCGCCAGCTTGATCAACCCCTTGACGAAGTTGACCAGCGCTTCGGTCGAGAACAGCCGCTTGGCGCCTTCGATCGGATTGATCTTCGAAAATTTCGGCTTGATCGGATCGAGCGACAGCAGCGGCCGGTGCTGCACCAGGTTCGCCGCGATCCCGAACGCCGCAAGCACGATCGAAGGCAGGATCGCCACCATCAGGATCGAGCCGGCGAGACCGCTCCAGAATGCCGTCAACGCCTGGCTGCCGACCTCGAACTTCTCGGCATTGCCGAGCAGCACTTTCAGCTGTTCGACGAGGCTTGCGCTGGTCGGGCCGGCCATCATGGCGAAGACCAGGGCCGAGCCGGACAGGATGAACCAGGTATTGACCTCCTGGCTCTTGACCACGTCGCCCTTCTCATGGGCGTCGCGAAGCTTCTTTTCCGAAGGGTCTTCGGTTTTCGATGACTGTTCCGGGGCCTCGTCGCTCATCTAGCGAACGCCACGCAGCATGGCGAGCACGCCCTCGAAATGCGTGAGATAAAGCCCCATCATCATGGCGAGCAGCAGCGCCATCAGGATCAGCCCGACGCCCACCGTCGCCGGCATGGCAATGAAGAACACCTGCAGCTGCGGCATTAGCCGGCTCAGGATGCCCATGCCCAGGTTGAACACCAGGCCGAAGACGATGAACGGCGCCGACATCTGCACGCCGATGACGAAGGCGCCGGCCACCGTATCCACCACCGTCTGGGCGGCGTCGCCGAACATCAGCGGCTCCTTCGGGGTGAAGATCAT
>JAEUMC010000188.1 GCA_016793415.1 Devosia sp.
CCTGATCCCAGGCGTTGATGTTGCGGGCGGCGTCGCCGCCGAACACCAGGCCACCAGCGGTCGCCAGCACCGACGAGGTCATCGACGGACGGCTGCGATACTGCCACTTGTGGTCGCCCTGGGTGGGGTTGATGTCGACCGCATCGAGCAGGCCGGCATCGGTGACGCCTTCAGGCAGCACGCGCGGGCCGAACTTGACGGCGCCCACCGCGTTGCCGGCGGTGAACTCGACCTGGGTCGGAGCCACGGTGTTGCAGGCTTCGGTCAGCGGCACGTAATAGGCCTTGGTGAGCGGGCTGTAGGAGCCGGTCATCCAGAGCTTGCCACCCGACACCGAGGCGCAGATCAGGTGCTCTTCGCCGACCGCCTTGGAGATCAGGTCGGTGTTGATCTGCACGGTGCCGTCGGCATCGACGCCGGTGACCACGTTCTGCTTCACCGTATCCTTGTGCCACAGGTACTTGCCGGTATCGCGATCGAGCGCGAAGACGATGCCGTTCTTGCCGGCGGCGGTGATCAAGAGGTGCTGCGTCTTGCCGTCGACTTCCTGGTCGACCAGGATGCGCTCGAACGGGCTGTCGAGGTCCCAGTTATCGCGCGGCAGGTGCTGGTAGTACCACTTGAGCTTGCCGGTCTCGACGTCGAGGGCGAGCGTCGAGTTGGTGTAGAGGACGCTCCCTTCACCCGAGCCGCGGATCAGCTCGGAATAGGGGCCAGGCATGCCGATGCCCCAGAAGGTCGTCTTGGTCGCCGGATCGTAGGCGCCGGTCGTCCAGGGCGTGCCGCCCCAGCGGTTTTCCGGCGGCACATCGCCCCAGCTCTCGCCCTGCTTCGGGTTATCGGGGTCGTCGATGGTGTTGAAGCGCCACAGCTCCTCACCGGTGTTGACGTCGTGCGCCATGATGAAGCAGCCACCGGCGGTGCCGGCGATCGAACAGCCGGAAATGGCCGAGATGATCTTGCCATCGGCGATCAGCGGGCCAACGGTGTAGCTGTAGCCCTTCTGGGTATCGAGAACCTGCTTCTCCCACACCGGCTTGCCGTCCTTGGCATTGAGCACGACGATGCGCGCATCGACGGTGGTGAGGATGACCTTGTCCTCGTAGAGCGCGATCGAGTTCTTCTGCCGGCGCGCCTGGTTGATCTGGTAGCTCCAGGACGCAGGCAGCTCGGCGAGGGTCGGGCGATACTGCCAGATCAGGTCGCCGGTCTTGGCGTTCAGCGCCTCGACGATGTTGTTGTTGGTCTGCAGGAACATGACGCCGTCATGCACGAGCGGCGCGGTTTCCTGGATGCCGGCTTCGGCCATCGGCCAGGCCCAGGCGAGCTGCAGCTTGCCCACGGTATCCTTGTTGATCAGGTCGAGCTGGCTGTAGCCCTGGTTGTTGTAGTTCCCGCGGAACATCAACCACTCTTCCTTGGGCGGGTTGGCCAGCATGTCGGCGGTGACCGGAACATAGTTCTTGGTCGCCTCGGGAGCGGGCGTTGCCGCCGCATCCTGTGCAAGGGCAGGGCCGGCAAACAATGCCAATGCGGTCGTCGCGACCAACACGGACTTCAAAAGTTCGATTTTCATCGAGACCTCCTAAAAGCGGCACACATCACAAGTGCGCCAGATAATTCAGTTGGCAGCGGGCGCAGTGACCGTGGGGAGCGTCTTGCCCCAGGTGAAGGCCTGCGGAACTGCGGGAGTGGTTGCGGCGGCAGGGGCTGCCGCCTCGCCGGGAGCCGGGCCGCCCGGCAGCTGCTTGCCCCAGGTGAAAGCCTGCGGAACGGTAGTCGCGGCAGCAGCGGTGGTGGGTTCGGGCGCGGCCGCCGCGGCGGGCGCGGCTGCGGCGGCGCCGGCCTGGGTCTCGGCCGGCAGCGAAATGGCGGCGAGCTTGTCGGCGTCGGCCGTCAGCGGCTCATCCCCCGGCTGAGCGCCGTTGAACTGCATGATGTAGGCAATGATGTTGAGATAAGTCTCATCGCCGAGCTGGCCCGGCGCCGATGGAGGCATGGCAACGTGGATGAAATCAAACAGACCGCCGGCCGTGGCCCAGTTCTGCATCACGTCCGAGCCCGCGAGGCCGGGAGCATCCGGGCCTTCGAGCTGCTTGCCATGACACTGGGCGCAGTTTGAGTTGTAGGCGGTCTGGCCAGCGGCAGCCTGCTCGGCGGTAAAGCCGGCAGCATGAGCACCACCACTGGACAACGCGGCAGCCAACGCGGCGACCGCAAGATGTTTAAGCTTGAGGGACATTTTCGACTCCAGAGAATGGGCGGGCATACCGACCGGAACGAGCGTTCCATTCCGCATACCGTCTATTGGAACTGACATTTCAGCGGCCATCACTCAATCTCACAAAATGCGTAATCGGTTCGGCCGCCCATGCGACTTTCGTCATAGTGAAGCAAAACTTAGTGATGGAACCAAAAGCCGCGTCGCGCGTTTACGGCGCTTCTTCAATGCTTTCAATGTGATAGCTGGCCTCGAGCGCCGCCATGTCGCCCGATGCCGCGATTGCCGCCAGCGCCTCGGCCACCGCCCGCTTGAGCGTCTGATCGCCCTTCCACAGCCCGAACGCCATATGGAAGCGCGGAAACCGGGCATCCTCGAGCCAGAATGGCCGGATGCCGTCGGGCAGGGCCATTGCCGCCGTGAGAAAGCGCTCGGTAATGCCCGCCTGAGCGCGCCCGCTGGCGAGAGTTTCGACGAATTGCTGCGGTGAGCGGGCGGGAATCACCTGAAGCGCCTGCTGCCTCAGCCAGCCCGACAGCTGCAGCCGGTCGAGGCCGCTGGTGCCGGGCAGCACCACCACCGCGCCGCCGGCGGCGGGGAGCTGTCCGGTGCCGGAGAGGCCCACCCATCCGGTTTCGATCGGCGTCGGGATGGTCTGCAGAAAGCTGCGGCTCTGCACGGTGTCGGCGACACCTCCGGCGATGATGTCGCATTGGCCGCGGGTCAGCGACCAGTTGCGCGGATTGAAGTCGGTGCCGATCGAACTCAGCGTATTGATCGCCAGCCGCAGCCCCAGCTTCTCGGCGACCCTGGCGCCGAGCTCGATATCGAAGCCGGGTCGCTGCGGATCGCCGGTGACCAGCGGCGGATAGCTCGGCGGCACGCAGAGCTTCAGCACGCCGGATTTCTGCCGGTCGGCGAGCGAGGTATCGGGTGGCAGGAAGCTCAGCGCCCCCAGCAGCGCCACGGCGATCGCGAGGTTGATCGCCGGCTGGATCCAGCGATTTCGAGCACCTTTCATTGCCGCGCGAAATCGATGATGGCGATGGCGAAGAAGAGCACCGCCATGGCGACGATGATCCCGACGCCCCAGGAGGGGGCGAACTGGTTGAAGTTGATCAGCACGCCGCGCAGCGCATCGACGGCGTAGGTGATCGGGTTGATCTGCACCAGGAACACCAGCCACTCGGGATAGGTCACCGCCTGCTGGGCCCGGGTGAGCGCCGGATCGAGCGGGAAGATCGACGAGGAGGTGAAATAGAGTGGCAGGATCACCGTGTTGGAAAACACCCCAAAACCCTCGAAGCTGCGGACCCGGGCGGCGAGGATCACCCCGAAGCTGGTGAGCCCGAAGGCGAGGACGAACATCAGCGTGAGCGCCAGTGCCACCTGCTCGAGGCTGAGCGTGACGTCGGCAAAGCGCGCGAGGATCAGCACCAGCGCACCATGCAGCGTCGCCACGGTGGCGCCGCCCAGCACCTTGCCCAGGAGAATCAGCCAGCGCGGCATCGGCGAGACCAGCACTTCGCGCAGGAACCCGAATTCGCGATCCCAGATCACCGACACCGCGAACTGGATCGAGGTGTACATGATGTTGAGGACGATCACCGCCGGGAACAGGAACTGCAGGTAGGTGTAGGGGATGACGAAGCGAACTTCGCCATAGACCTCGCCGCGGAAATAGGGGTTGAGCCCGACCCCCAGGATCAGCAGCCAGATCAACGGCCGGCTGATGCCGCCGATGAGCTGCGCCCGATCGCGGGTGGCGCGGGTGATCTCGCGCAGCCAGACGCCGTAGAGGCCGCGCAGCGCCATGACGATCGCGTTCATCGCCGCCCTCCGCGCCGGCCGGCGGCCTTGTCGGCATTGTGTTGGTCGTCGGCGCGATCGCGCAACTGCCGGCCGGTCAGCGACAGGAACACGCTTTCGAGCGTCGGATCCTGGAAGCGCATTTCGGTGAGCCGGTCGCGGAACGCAGCGAGAAAGGCATCGGTGGCGGCCCCATCGTCAGCGGGGAGGGCGAGGCCATGCGTGCCGAGCAGTTGCGCATCGGGGCGCGCCGCGCGGATGGCCTCGAGCGCCGCTGCGTCGCGCGGAGTGAGATGCAGCCAGCGGCTGCCATGCTCGGCTTTCAATGCCTCGGGCGTGCCTTGGGCGATGATCCTGCCGTGGTCGATGATGCAGATCGTATCGGCGCCTTCGACTTCCTCGATGT
>JAEUMC010000199.1 GCA_016793415.1 Devosia sp.
AGCCGGCTCGGGGCGATCGCCGGTGCGTTGAGCATGGCATAGAGATCGGGTCGGCTGACGAATACCGGCGGGGCGAGGAAATTCGACAGCGGTTGCGCCAGCGGCAGGTCCCAGATCGAGGACAGATAGGCCTCGCGCAGGATCGAGGCGATCTGCGTCGAAACCGGCCCAGCCGTGCCCTCGAACAGGTAGGAGTAGAGCGGCGTCCGCAGCGCCGGATCCATGGCGCCGAAACCGCCCGGGGTGGTGATGAAGGCCATGACCGCCGGATCGGTCGACGCCTTGAGTTCGGCGTAGAACGGCAGTGCCTGCGGTTCGGTGAACCCGGCCAGCAGCTGCGCCACCGGTGACGCCTCGAAGCCGCTGAGCATCGCCTTGCTGACCTCGGCGGCGATCTCGGCGATCGGTTTCGCCGCGTCCGGCGGCAAGCCAAGCTCGGCCTGCGGGAACCACAAGTCGAACAGGGCGTCGTGGGTCTTCGCGATAGCGGCTGCAGCAGGCGCCGATTGCGCCCAGGCTGGAGCCGCGGCGATTGCCGCCACAGCGGCGGCCAGCGATGCCATGAATTGACGCCGGTCCAGCCCGGCGGAACGGAAAGCAGAACCCTCGGCCACGAGCCAACCCCTCAGATGACTACTCGGCCGCAGCAGAATTCACGGTGCAGATGTCGCCGTCAATTCACGTTTTTACTATAATACGAACGGACTTATGCCGCGCGCGACAAGCAACGTCGACGACCGTCGCGGTCGCAATCACTGGGGAGTGTGTTTGCTCGCCTGGGCCTTACGGCGGTGGTGGCGGCAGGATGGCCAGCGGCGCGATCTCGCCGATGGTGTGGATCGAGCCGTGGTAGCCCGGTTCGTACGGCAGTCCCGGCCGGTTATCGGGATAGACCAGCAGCTGGCAGGTGATCGCCTCGATCGGGAAGCCGTCCTTCAGCTCGGTGCACAGCTGCTGGTTGAGCGTTTCCCAATAGGGGTTCTTGGCCGCGTCGACCGCATCCATGAACTTCAGCGCATGGCTGCGCAGGTCCTCGTAGTTCGGAATATCGGCTTCGGCGATGCCGGTGTTGTAGCGGTAGTGGAAATACATGTTCATCGTCTGCCCGCCCTGGTTCTGGGTCTTCACGCCCGGAACTTCGAACAGGAACTCGCGCTTGACGGCGGGGCTGTCCGCCGATTGCGCGAGGGCCGGCTGCCCCGCCGCCACAAGGGGAGTAGCCAGGATGATCCATGCCAGTCTCAGAAACCGCGTCGATGACATCTTGTCCTCGTCGGATAACCACGGATTTGCTGAGCCTAGCTCCCGCAAGCTGACAGAATGCCCACAACCGGGACGGAGCGGTGGGTGCTACTGCCGCCGGTTGGCATTGCGAAAGCTGCTGGGCGACATGCCTTCGCGCTGCGCGAAGATGCGGGAGAAATAGAAGGCGTCCTCGAAGCCGGTCTGGTGGGCGATGGCTTCGATGCCGGCATTGCTGATCGCCAGCATTTCCTTGGCCCGATCCAGCCGCAGCCGCAGCTGGAACGCCTTGGACGGTACGCCGGTAGCGGCGATGAACTTGCGCCGCAGCGTCGCCGGCGACATGCCGAATTCCTCGGCGAACCGGCTGAGGTCGATACTGTCGAAGGCTCGCGCCCGCAGTGCTTCGATCGCCGGCGCAACCGGCAGCTCGGTGCGCTCGCGCCGCTCGATCAGGCCCTGGTGGGCAGCGCTCAGCGCGATGCGGTGGATGCGTGCCCCGGCCGAGGCGCGGGCCAGGTGCGTGTCGTCGCCCATCTCGACCCGCAGCAGGGCGAACAGCCGCTGCATTTCGCTGAGGTCGTGCAGCTGCAGCAGCGGCTGGCGCGGCTCGATCAGCGCACTCGCCAGCACGTCGGTGGCGATGCGGCCCTCGAACAGCGCCCACTGCTCGTCCCAGTCGGTGCCGTCATCGGGGCCATAGGAATGTACCATCCCCGGCCAGAGCCAGAAGATGGCGGGCGCCGTCACGACGTGGCTGCCGCTCGAGGCGGTTCGCAGCCGGCCCCTGCCGCGTTCCACCATCACCACCGCGAACACCTCGAGCTGCCGATCCTCGATCTGCGTCGAGATCCGATGCGCCCCGTATTCGAGCACGCCGAGCAGCGGCGAGGTGCCCGGAATATGTGGGCGATAGGCAGCGACGGAAAGCTCAGTCATGAGCGAAAAGTCCAGATGGTGCTTTTGTCTATGGTCGCACGATGCATCATCGCATAGCCATATCCAACTGCCAGTCGTTCCTATGGATGATCGAAATGTCAAGTTCCGTGGTCGCGGAGCGCCCTCCCGCTTCGCCCATGCCGACCCTCTACGCCAATGGCCTGACGCTGTCCTCGGCCTCCAACCGGCTGGGCTACCTGACGCCCACCCACGCCGGCACTGGCCTTGCCGAGATGCGTCGGCAGTACGACGAGCAGGGCTACCTGTTCATCAAGGGCTTTCTCGATCGGCAGGCGGTGGTCGATTTCCGTGGCTGGGTGTTCGAACAACTGGCCGAGGGGCGGTTGACCGAGCCCGGTACCGATTTCGCCGACGGGATCTCCGCTTCGCGCGCGCCGGACAAGGCGTGGCTCGATCGCCGGCTGATGTCGCTGGTCCGCTCGACCGCCTATGAGGGGTTTTGCGCCCAGCCGCGGCTCGCCCGCTTCATGGATGCCTTCCTCGGCGGGCTCTCCTACCTGCACAAGCGCAAGATCATGCGCTTCACCCAGCCGGGCACGACCACGGTGACGCCGGCGCATTACGACCTCGTCTACCTGCGCGGCGGTACCAGTCGCATCGTCACCGCCTGGATCCCGATCGGCGACACCTCGGTTGCAATGGGCGGGCTGACCTATCTGGAGGGCTCGCACACCATCGGCAGCGATATGGAGGCCAAGTTCCAGATCGAGGGCGTCGACCTGTCGCCCGAGGAGCGGATCAGTGCCTACAACAAGAACATGACCGAGGGCGGCTGGGTCTCCAAGGATCTGCCCGAGATGGCCGAACGCTTCGATACGCGCTGGCTGGTCGCCGACTACGAGGCGGGCGACGTCATGCTGCACAGCCCGTTCATGATCCACGCCTCGACCACCAATCAGGATCCGGAGCGGCGGATCCGGCTCTCGACCGATATCCGCTACCAGAACGTCGACGACGAGATCGACGCCCGCTGGAACAACCACTGGAGCCTCAACGACATGCTCTGAAAGCGCTTCAGCAGCCTGTCCGCCTAACCCCCAACGCCTGACCAACAAGCAAGAGGCGCGATACGCGCCCCCGCGAGGAGAAGCCATGCCGAAAACCACCCGGACTCTGAGCCTATTGGGCTATGCAGCCCTGCTGCTCTTGAGCGCGACGTCGCTGACCGCGGCGCAGATGCTGGAGCCGACGACCCCACCCGATCCGCCGAAATTCGATGCCCAGGGCACGCCGAATTTCGTCGGCGTCAAGGACATGTTCGAATACCGGGCGCTGCCCGAATACCACGAGCCGGCCTGGGTCACCGAGAAGTTCGTCTCCACCGGCAAGCTGCCGCCGGTGGCCGAGCGGTTGCCCAAGGAGCCGCTGGTCTACCGAACCTCCCGGTGCGGCGGTTCGCCAGGTCGCCAAAACGATCACTGCTGCACCAAGGCCGATGGGGATGGCGCAAGCCATCCCCATTACATTTGCCGTTGGCCCGTTTGGCGGTCCGGGGCAAGGGCTCGGGATGGATCAGGTCCGTCGCGTCAGGCTGAACTTGGGGGGGGCGACTGGCGACCCTCGTCGCCATTGCGCCTGGAGTTAATTTTTCGTATAGACCGGCGTACAACTTGTATTCTGGCGCGAACCAAGAATACCGAGAGGGCGCCCATCCGCTCGAATTGCGGAACGAGCCCGTGGCGCACAGCAGACTCCCGGTCGCACCATCCGATCTGCGCTGGATTTATTCTGCAACAATCAGAGGCCAATGGTAGCTGCGGCTATGCTGTCGATGATGTCGGCGGCAGAGCTGAGAATTTGTTTCGTCTATCCGATGAATACAAAGCGTCAACATGTATGCGGGGAGCGGGGTAGGAAGCACTGTAGGGAGCAGTCATCATGGCAATCGTTCTAACAGACGACGAATTCGTCGCGCTCGACGAGTCACAGGGGCTACAGAACACCGGCGTACCCAGCGGCAGTGAGGACAACAACGACAACGATATTGTCTACACCGACCTGCCTGCCGCCTTCGCAACGCGGCTGTTCGATGCGGGTCAGCTCAACCTGAGCAGCGCATTTGCCCAGGCCAACGGTGCGGCCCAGAACGACTTCATCTCACTCACCGACGGCTCGACGCTGACCGGCTTCGTCATGAGCAATGGCGATCCGTTGCTGGCCTATGACGCCGGCACCACCGATCCGACCACCGGCGTGCTCGCCGGCTTTACCACCGTCGATGGCGAAGCGATCTACCTCTTCGCCGATGAGGACACGGGACTGGGCGCTTCGATGTTCCTCGGCGTCGACGAGAACGGCGACATCGTGCTCGCCGGTTATCTCGAGGCGGACGGTACCATCTCGACCGTGCAGTTCGAGGCCATCACCAACCCCGATACCGGCGACCATGACGATCCGGTCGATCTGAGCGGCCTGCTCGATGTGGGGGCCAGTGGCACCATCGAGTTCGATTTCGATGACCTGCCGTCGAGCAACAACCTGTTTGCGACGCTCGGCGCATCCCCCGACGGTCCGGCCATCGTCATCTTCGGCGCTGACATTCACCTGCAGGCCGATGGCACCCCAACCAATACCAGCGACATGATGTTCATGTCCCAGGCCGGACCTAATGCCACCATCGGCATGAACAATCAGATGTTCAATCCGGGAGACGCGGCGTTCTTCGCCTACGTCAACGATGTGAACGCCGACTTCCTGTCAGGCTGGGAGCCCAACGGGCTGACCGGCACCGAAGCCGACGATGCCGACAACGCGCTCTACACCGGCGGCACGCTCGACGTGACGGCAGCGCAGTTCACCATTGCGCAGATTCAGGGCAACGGCACCGGCAGCATGAAGCTGACCACCTATCTTGGTGCAGCGGACACCGCCCGTGACCTCTTGACGGGTCCGATCGACGGCGCCACCTCGCCCAACATCATTGCCGTCAATGTCACCATTGGCGGTGTGACCACCACATTCGACAGCGACGCCGATCCGGCTGTGAGCGGCTTCGATGTTTCCGGCCTCGGCACCGCCACGGTGACGCTGACCGGTGTCGATGACGGCTACCTCATCGAGTTCGTCACCGACAGCGAGCACAACCGCGTCAAGATCGAAGGTACCGCCGGTAAGTTCGATATCGGCGGCTTTACCATCACCGAAGGCACTTTCGTCCACGAACCGGTCGGTGACCGCATCGTCTTCGAGGATGATGGCCCGACGGTTGGCGACGGAGAAGGCACACCGGCGTTAACGGTGGACGACAGCGATTTCGCCACCGATGACAGCGCCAGCTACGCCAACCTGTTCGATGTCGATTTCGGTACCGATGGCGGCAAGGACAGCGACGACAATGGCGTCGTCGATGCGGACGCTACGACCTACGCGCTCGGCATCAGTGGCGATGGCGATGACAGCGGTCTCGTCGATACGCTGAGTGGTGAGGCGGTTCTGCTCCACCTCGACGGCGACGATGTGATCGGCACCACGGCGCTTGGCGGCGATGAGGTGTTCCGCATCTCGGTTGACGCCAACACCGGCGAAGTCACGCTCGATCAGAGCCGCGCCGTCGTCCACGACGATCCGGAGGATCACGAGGAGGATGGGGCAGGCGAGCCCTCCAAGCTCGCCTCTGCTGATCTCATCACGCTGACGGCAACCGCCACCGATGATGACGGCGATACGGCAGACCACACGGTCGATATCGGCGATAGTTTCTACTTCGAGGACGATGGGCCCTCCATGGGGCTCAGCGATGACGACGTGCCGACGCTCGTTACCGACGACAGCGACATCACCGACAGCGACACAGCCGATTTCTCTGGACTGTTCGCGCCGGTATTCGGCAACGACGGCGAGGGCGATGCGACGTCTTATGCACTCGGCGTCAGTGGTCCCGACGCCGATAGCGGCCTCACCGATACGCTGAGTGGCGAAGCGGTGGTGCTCAACTATGACGACATTACCGGCGATGTGGTCGGCACGACCGAGCTTGGCGGCGACGAGGTGCTGCGCATCTCCGTCGATGCTGATGGCAATGTGACGCTCGAGCAGAGCCGCGCCGTAGTGCACGACAACCCGGATGATCCGGAGGAGGACAGCGAACCGTCGATGTTCTCGTCGGCCAGCCTCGTCACCCTGACCGCCACCGCCTATGACGGCGATGGCGACCATGCCGATGCGACCGCCGATATCGGGCTCGCCTTCACCTTCGAAGATGACGGCCCGTCGATGGACCTCAGCGATACGCCTCCGCCGGTGCTGGTCACCGACGACACCGACATCACCGACAGCGATACATCCGACTTCTCCGGGGTGTTCGATCCGTCATTCGGCAACGACGGCCAAGGTGACCCAACGACCTACGTCCTCGGCGTCAGCGGCCCTGATGCCGATAGCGGACTCACCGACACACTGAGCGGTGAGGCCGTGTTGCTCAACTACGACGACATCACCGGCGAAGTGATCGGCACGACTGCGGTTGGGGGCGACGAGGTGCTGCGCATCTCGGTTGACGCCGACGGCAACGTGACGCTCGAACAGAGCCGGTCGGTGGTCCACGACAATCCTGACGATCCCGAGGAGGACACCGAGCCGTCCAAGTTTTCTGCGGCCAGCCTCGTCACCCTCACCGCCACCGCCTATGACGGCGACGGCGATCACGACGACGCCACTGCCAATATCGGCCTCAGCTTCACTTTCGAAGATGATGGCCCCTCGATCGAGCGCAATCTGGTCGAGGTCCCGGACCTGACGGTTGACGAGTCGGCTTTCGGTAGCGTCTTCGCCGATTTCTCGAGCCTGTTCGACACCGCGTTCGGCAATGACGGGCCCAAGGACAGCGACGACAACGACATCGCTGACGACGATGCGATCACCTATGCCCTGACCATCAGCAATGCCGGCGACGATACCGGCCTGGTCGACTCGCTCAGCGGCGAAGCAGTGGTGCTCGGCGTCGACGGGCTCGACGTCATCGGCGTCACCGAGATCGGCGGGCTCGAGGTGTTCCGCGTCTCGGCCGACGGGGAGACCGGAGTGGTCACCCTGACGCAGAGCCGGGCCGTCAAGCACGACGATCCGACCGACCCCGACGAGTCCAGCTCACCCGCCACCTTCACCTCGGCGAACCTGGTGAGCCTCGTGGCGACGGCTTATGACGGCGATGGCGATCACGACAGCGCCACCCTCGACATCAGCGCCACCTTCAACTTCGAAGATGACGGACCGGCCATCGGGCCGATCTCCGACGGCGTGGTTGACTTCGTCAGTGGGGACACCGTCTCCAACCTGCTCGGAGCGGTTCCCGGTGCCGACGGCGCCGACGCCAAGATCACCGACTTCACGCCAAGCTTCGACTTCGGCTTCGGCACGGTGATCGGCGTGCAGGAGGGCGACCAGACGGTCACCTACTACCTCGACGAAAATGGTGACGGTTCGATCGGCGCCGGCGAGGATACTGCGTTCTTCCGGCTGAGCCTCGATACTTCCGATGCCGATCCGGCCAACTGGAACTACCTGTTCGAGACGCTTGAGGATCCGCAGCCAGCCAACATCGAGTTCGATTTCGACGACCTGCCCTCGGGTGCGAACCTGTTCGGCGTGGTCGGCGAGTCGCCCTCCGATCCGGGCATCATCGTCTTCGGCAAGAACCCGCAGCTGAAGGCCGATGGCACCTATACGAACAAGAGCGACGTGATCAACACGTCCCAGGGTGGCACCGGCGCGACCATCGGCGTCAACAACCAGATGTTCGACCCCAAGGAAGGCGCCTACTTCGTTTACGTCAACGATCCGGTGGCCAATTACCTGTCCGGCATTCCGGGTGGGCTGAGCCAGACGGAGGCCGATGATGCCGACAACGTGCAGTACACCGGTGGGTCGGTGGATGTGCACACCGCCTCGGTGACCATCTCGCAGATCCAGGCGGGCGCCAAGGCGACCGCTTCGATGAAGATCACCACCTGGCTTGGTGACGACGACACCGGCCGCAACCTGGTACTGCATCCCGCCACCGGCACCCAGCCGAACATCGTGACGGTGCGGGTGATCCTGCCGAACGGCACGAGCTATGAGTTCGATGCCGACGCCGATCCGGCGATCAGTGGCATCGATGTCTCGGGCATCGGTACCAAGAGCGTGACGGTCGTTGGCCTCAAGGCCGGCTACACGGTCGAGTGGGACACCGATGGCCTGCACAACCGCGCCCTGATCGAGGACGTGGCCGGCAAGTTCGACGTCGGCAAGTTCAGCATCGGCGAGACCGGGACGACCCCGGACGCCGAGCTCGACTTCCAGGTGACCATTGAGGACTTCGATACCGCGGGTGATACGGCAGTGGCCGATTTCACCATCGGCATCGATGGCAACCTCGACGGCAGTGTCGTCGTCTAGCGGCAACCAGACCTCAGCCGGCCGGGACATCCCCGGCCGGCATTTTCTGCGGCGCGTTCATTGCCAAGGCGGTTGTCATGCCCAAGACCCTTTACGAGACCATCATCGACCGCGTCCGGGGTGAGCTTCCGGCGCTCATCCTGTTCAGTTGCCTCGTCAACCTGCTGCTGCTCGTCAGCGTGTTCTACATGCTGCAGGTCTACGACCGGGTGCTGTCGACCGACTCGCTCGACACCCTGATCTGGCTGACCCTCGGCACGCTCGCTTCCATCATCGTCTATGGCATCATCGAACATGCCCGGCGGCTGATGCTCACCCGCACCGGCGCCTGGCTCAATCTCGAGCTCACCGGTCCGGTGATCCGCCGGGCGATGGAAGCCCGGCTGGCCGGCGCCGGCCTCGAGGCCGGCCCCCGCGACGTGTCGGACCTGCGCGCCTTCTTCGATGGCGATGGGCCGGTGGCTTTGCTCGATACGCCCTGGGCGCTCATCTTCATTGTCTTCATCTGGCAACTCCACCCGGCCCTCGGCCTGATCGCCATCGGCGGTGCGCTGGTGCTGTTCGGCCTTGCCGTCGGCAACGACCTGGCTACCCGACCGGCCCAGAAGCGCTCGACCACTGAGCTGCGCGCCAACCACGATGCCGCGCTCCGCTACATCGATGGCGGCGAGACGCTGGCGCCGCTCGGCATGGCGCAGCCGATCATCGAACGCTGGCAGGAACGCGAAGAGCTGGCCAACGATCGCCAGCAGCACCTTGCCGAGGATACCGCGACGGTGGTCAGCATCTCCCGCGCCATCCGCATGGCGTTGCAGGTGCTGATCCTCGGCACCGGCGCCTACTATGTCATCCAGGGGCAGCTCACCGGCGGCGCCATGATCGCCGCTTCGATCGTCCTCGCACGGGCCCTCTCGCCCATCGAGCGCTCGATCAGCGCCTGGCGCCGGCTGCTCGCCGCCGCCGCCGCGCATCGCAACCTCAAGGCGCTGTTCAAGGGATCGGTCGCTGGCCACGAGACGGTGAAACTGCCGCGGCCGCTCGGTCGCCTGTCGGTCGAAGCGGTGAGCTTTGCGTCGCAGGCCCGGCATGAGCCGATCCTCTCCAATATCGCCTTCAACCTCGAGCCGGGCAGCAGTTGCGCCATTGTCGGCCCCTCCGGCGCGGGCAAGTCGACCCTCTGCCGCCTGCTGGTCGGCGCGGCGCGACCCAGCTACGGCCATGTCCGCCTCGACGGCGCCGATGTGTTCGCCTGGGATTCCGACGATCTCGGCCCCTATCTGGGCTACCTGCCGCAGCAGGTCGAATTGTTCCCTGGCACGGTCGGCCAGAACATTGCCCGCTTCCGCCCGATCGACAGCGAAAGGCTCGTCGCCGCGGCGCAGCTTGCCGGGGTGCATCAACTGGTGCTCGGGCTGCCCGGTGGCTACGAGACCGATATTGCGACGACCGGCAGCCAGCTGTCGCAGGGCCAGCGCCAGCGCATCGGTCTCGCCCGCGCCGTCTATGGCGACCCGGCCGTGCTGGTGCTCGATGAACCGAACTCCAACCTCGACAGCGATGGCGACCTTGCCCTGACCAAGGCACTGGCCGAACTCAAGCGACGCCGGCGCACCGTGGTGATCGTCACCCACCGCCCGGTCGACCTGCAGGCGGTCGACAAGATCCTCATCCTGCGCAACGGCAGCGTCACCCGCTTTGCCGATCGCGACGAGGTGCTGCGCCCCTCCGGCGTGCCGGTCGAGGGCGAAGAGCCGCGGCGGATTTCGCAGCCGACGCGGAAGCTCCCCAGGGCGTCGTCCCCGGGCGTTTCACCGCTTCCATGAAACGGTGAAACGCTCCAAGCCATTGATTATGTAGCGCTTTCTAACCGGAAAAGTCTGCAACTTTTCCTGAAAGCACTCCAGGAGGTCGCCGATGTTCGAAAGCCCCACCAAACTCTATGAGATGGCACTGGCCTGGTGGCAGGCCGAAGTGCTGCCGCTCGTCGATCGGGCCTGGACCGCCACCCGTGACGCCGGGCTCTCGCCCGAGGGGATCCTCATCGCCGCGGCCACCATTGCGGCCCTGGGGTTGTATTTCCTGCTGGTCGGCGAGCGCCGTCGCCGCATCAGGCCGCGGGTCGAACTGTCCCGCGCCACCCGCGGGCCACGCTGGTTGGGCTATGCTGCGGCCCTGTTGCTGGTCGGCGGCTTCGGCACCTGGGCCTACGGGGCCCGGCTCGCCAGTGCCGCCATTGCGCCCGGTGTGGTGAGCCCCGACGGCTACCGCAAGACCATCCAGCACCTCGAAGGCGGCATTGTGCGCACCATTCACGTCAAGGAGGGCGATGTGGTCGCCTCAGGCGATCCACTGGTGACCCTCGACGACACTCAGGCGCTCGCCCGCCTGCAGGAGCTGCGCGACCGCTACATCGACCTGCGCGCCCTCGAAGCCCGGCTCGTGGCCGAGATCGAGGGACGCGACGCCGTCGCCGTTCCGGCCACGCTGCTCGCCTATCCTGCCGCCGACTACGCACGCGCCATCGATGACCAGCGCGCCCTGTTTCTCAGCCGCCGGGCCTCGCAGAACGGCCGCGAGCAGATCCTCGACCAGCGGGTCAAGCAGGTGGAGGAGCAAATCGCCGGCCTCACCGAGATGATCGCTGCCGAGGAGGAGCAGATCGGCCTGCTCGACCAGGAGGCGGCGAGCGTCAAGCAGCTTTACGACAAGGGTCTCGAGCGCCTGCCGCGCCTGCTCGAGCTGCAGCGCGAGGCCGCCAATGTCGAGGCGCAGCGCGCCGCCAACCGGGCCGCCATCGCGCAGAACCGCCAGCTGATCGGCGAAACCCAGATGCAGCTGTTCGCGCTGCGCGACGACATCGCCGAGAGCGTCAGCGAGGACCTGAGCAAGGTCCGCGGCGAAATCGCCGAGCTGTCGAGCCAGCTGGCCTCGCGCGAGGATGTCCTGACCCGCACCGTGGTCACCGCACCGATTGCCGGCACGGTGATGCATGTCCGCGTCACCACCGTTTCGGGCGTCGTCAAGCCGGGCGAGCCGATCCTCGAAATCGTGCCCGAGGGCTCGAAACTGGTGATCGACGCCCGGCTCCGGCCGCTCGATATCGATGCCGTGCATCCCGGCATGCTGGCCCGCGTCGTCCTCACGGCCTATCGACAGCGCAACCTGCCGCAGTTGCATGGCGTGCTGCGCTCGATTTCGGCCGACAGCCTCACCGACGAACGCACCGGCGCCGCCTACTTCCTCGCCAAGGTCGAGGTCGACCGGGCGAGCCTCGAGGCGCTGGGCCAGGGCATCCGGATGCTGCCCGGCATGCCGGCCGAGATCATGCTGATGGGCGACGAGCAGACGCTGCTCGAATACCTGGTGAGCCCGATCACCGCTTCGCTCGACCATAGCTTCCGGCAATAGCTACGACTTTCCGCCTACCCCTCGTCACCCGATCGGCGGTTGCCAACGCTGTCTCGGGCTGTAACCTGATGTACGTCCCTCGGGGAGGATCGAGGGCGTCTATCGAGACAGCGAGGGAGAGGCGAGGTGAAGATCACTTCGGTGAAGACGGCGGCGACGAGCGGCCATTGCATGCATCTATGGGTCCGCATCGAGACCGACGCCGGCATCACCGGGCTCGGTGAATGCGTGCATGGCGGCTACCAGGCCATCGCCATCATCAAGGAGCTGGAAGAGCGGCTGATCGGCCGCGACCCTTTCGCCATCGATGCGATCTTCGAGGAAACCCGGCGCAGCCTGGTGTTCGAGGGCGGCTTTGCCGGCGCGCTGATCACCGCGCTGACCGGCATCGAAATTGCGCTCTGGGACTTGAAGGGCAAGGCGCTGAAAGTGCCGATCTACGAGCTGATGGGCGGCAAGTTCCGCGACGACATCCGTGTCTATTGCGATTGCGAAGTGTCGCCCGGCATGAACATGGACGAGGTGCAGGCCGAGGTCGACAAGGTGCTGGCGGCCGGCTTCTCGGCGCTCAAGGTCGACCTCGACATCCGCGCCTACGGCCATACCGGCTCGGAAACCGGCTGGTATGAGAAGGACAGGTTCAACATGACTCCCAACAAGTGGGAGCATGACCGCATGGTGCAGCTGGCCGAGATGGTGGTGAAGGCCGCCGGCAAGGAAGTGGAGGTGGCCTGCGACCTGCACACGAGGCTCGACAAGCACTCCGCCATCCGCCTCGCGAGGGATCTCGAACATCTGCAGCTGATGTGGCTGGAAGAGCCGATCCCGCCCGAGAACATCGACGCCATGGCCGAGATCACCCGCTCGACCAGCGTGCCGATCTGCGGCGGCGAGAACCTCTATCTGCGCCACGGCTTCAGAAAGGTGTTCGAGCAGCAGGCGCTCGACATCATCATGCCCGATATCCCGAAATGCGGTGGGCTCAGCGAGTGCCGCAAGATCGCCGAGATGGCCGACCTCTACTCCATCCCGTTCGCTCCGCATAACGTGAGCTCACCTATCGGCACCATGGCCTCGGCCCATGTCTGCGCCACGGTGCCGAACTTCCTCGTGCTGGAGTTCCACTGGTTCCACCGCGACTACTGGTCGACCATCACCGACGGCGGGGAGATCATCGAGAACGGCCGCATCAAGCTCAGCGATCGTCCGGGCATCGGGCTTGAGCTGAACGAGGCGGTGGCACGGCAGCACCAGTATCCGGGGACGACCTGGTTCGAGTGACACGACGTCCAGCGCGTGTGGCCACCCCCACCCTTGATCCCTCCCCACAAGGGGGAGGGAGACGCATACTGAAGCTGCAGTTTGTTGCTCTCCCTCCCCTTGATGGGGAGGGCAGCGCAGCTTGGCGGCTCCGCCGCCTAGCGAAGCTGGGTGGGGTGGGGCCCGAAGCTCGGTTACCCCCTACCGCACCAAAGCCGGCCGCTTCGGATCAAAGCTCCACCCGCTGATCAGATACTGCATCGCTGCCGCATCGTTCCTGCTGCCCGCCGGCAGCGAACGATAGCGCTGATGCGCCGCCTCGAGCTGCGCCTCGTCGAGCTCCACCCCCAGGCCCGGCCGCTCCGGCACCGCCACGTGCCCGTCGCAGATCAGCGGCGGCTCGACCGTCAGTCGTTGCCCGTCCTGCCAAATCCAGTGCGTATCGAGCGCAGTGATCGTCCCCGGCGCTGCCGCACCGATCTGGGTGAACATGGCGAGGGAAATGTCGAAATGGTTGTTGGAGTGGCTGCCCCAGGTCAGCCCCCAGCGGTGACAGAGTTTTGCCACGTCGATCGAGCCGCGCGGCGTCCAGAAATGCGGATCGGCCAAAGGGATATCGACGCTGCCAAGGGTGATCGCATGTCCCATCTGCCGCCAGTCGGTGGCGATCATGTTGGTCGCCACCTTCATCCCGGTGCGGAGCCGGAACTCAGCCAGCACCTCGCGGCCGGAGAATCCGGCTTCCGCGCCGCACGGGTCCTCGGCATAGGCGAGGATCGGCTTCAGCCGGGTAGCGACTCTTACCGCCTCATCGAGCGACCACGCGCCATTGGGGTCGACTGTCAACCGCGCCTCGGGGAAGCGCTCGGCCAGTGCTTCGATCGCCTCGGCCTCGACCTCACCCGCCAGCACGCCGCCTTTCAGTTTGAAGTCGCGAAAGCCGTAGCGCGCTTCCGCTGCCTCGGCCAGCCGGACGATGGCGGCCGGCGTCAGTGCCACCTCGTCACGCCGCCGCTCCCAGTCGTCGCCCTCGGTTGCCGCCCGATAGCCGAGCGGGGTTCTGGTGCGGTCGCCGACATAGAACAGGTAGCCCAGCATCTCGACCCGGTCGCGCACCTGGCCGTCGCCAAGCAACTCCGCCATCGGCACGCCGAGGAACTGCCCCATCAGATCGAGCAGCGCGCATTCGAGCGCCGCCACCGCATGAATGGTGACGCGGAGGTCGAAGGTCTGGGCGCCGCGCCCGCCGGCATCGCGGCTGGCGAAGGCCTCGCCGACCTGCCGCAGGGTTGAGCGATAAGCGCCGATCTCGCGCCCCACCACCAGCTCGCGGCTATCCGCCAGCGTTCTCGCAATCGCCTCGCCACCAGGCACCTCGCCGAGCCCGGTACGCCCGGCGCTGTCGGTGAGGATCACGACGTTGCGGGTGAACAGCGGGCCATGCGCACCGCTGAGGTTCAGCAGCATGCTGTCCTCGCCGGCCACGGGGACGACGCGAAGGGCGGTGATGATCGGGGTGGCGGTCATTGCGAGCTCAGTAGGGACAGTCAGTTGCAATCATGGGCGGGGCAGATCCCCTCGCCCCTCAGGGGAGAGGGCAGCGAAGCTTGGCGGCTTGCCGCCTAGCGGAGCTGGGTGAGGGGTGCGGTCCCTCGGCATGCTGGCAAATCCAGCATGTCACCCATGTTCACCCCTCAACCGGCGCTTCGCGCCACCTTCTCCCCTGAGGGGAGAAGGGAAGTCGCCGCGCCGCAGGAGCAGTTCACCCCTTCACCGCCCCCACCGTCAGCCCGCCGACGAGGAAGCGCTGGGCGTACATGTAGAGGACCGCCACCGGGATGGCGGTCAGCAGCGAGGCCGCCATCAGTTCGCCCCAGGGCAGGATGTCGCCCACCACCATCGACTGCAGGCCGATCGGCAGCGTCCTCAGCGATTCCGAGGTGATGAACACGAAGGCGAACAGGAACTCGTTCCAGGCGTTGGTAAAGGCGAACAGCGCCACCGACAGCAGGGCCGGCGCCGCCAGCGGCAGGGTGATGCGGATGAAGGCGTAGAGCCGGCTCGCCCCATCGATCATCGCCGCTTCCTCGAGCTCCACCGGGATCGAGCGGAAATAGCCGATCAGCACCCAGGTGGCGAAGGGAACGAGGAAGGTGGGGTAGGTGGTGAGCAGCGCGCCATAGCTGTTGATCAGCCCCAGGTCGCTCAGCGTCTGGTACAGCGGGATGAAGATCAGTGTGCCCGGCAACAGGTAGGTGATGAGGATCGCCGTGGTAAGCAGTCCGGCGCCGAGGAATTTCAGCCGGGTCAGCGCATAGGCCGCAAGCGCGGCGATAGCCACCGAGATGATGGTGCTCAGCGCCGCGATCAGGATCGAGTTGCCCAGCCAATGCAGGAACGGCGAGCCGAACAGCAGTTCCTGGTACTGACTTAGCGTCGGCGGGTTCGGCCAGAAGATCGATTGCCGCTGGCTGATCTGGGTCGTCGTCTTGAACGAGGTGATCAGCACCCAGTAGAACGGGAACAGCACGAACGCCATGATCGGCAACAGGATCAGGATGCGGATGCCGATCCCCATGCGTTCGCGGCCCTGTGGCTTGAACACCGGCTTTTCGGACGAACCGGTCATCCGCTTGCGCAGGGCATGGCCCAGCACCTCGATGCCGCGGTTCAGCATGTCGAACGGCCAGAACAAGACGTCGAGCACGGCGCTGAACAGCCGGCCGAAGAACTTGCCGATACCCAGCCCCTTCTTCTGCACGCCCGCGGCGCGCTCGTCGTGCCGCATGTATTTGGAGAGCAGGTAGATCAGGAACGCCATCAGCGGCGCCACCGACAGCGCAATGGCGCTGCCCGGGCCGTATTGCAGCGAGCCGATCGCCTTCTCATAGGCGAGGATCGAGTAGAGGCGCGTCGCGCCGCTCGGCCCACCGCCGGTCATCAGGAAGATCAGCCCGAACTGGTTGAAGGTGGAAATGAAGCTCAAGAGCAGCACCACGAGGATCACGTAGCGCATCCCCGGCAGGGTGACATAGCGGAAGCGCTGCACCGCATTGGCGCCGTCGACTTCCGCCGATTCATAGAGCTCGGTGTCGATCGCCTTGAGGCCGGCGAGCAGTAGGAGGGTGAAGAACGGGATGCCCTTCCAGACGTTCACCGCGATGACGCTGCCCAGCGCCAGGTTCGAATCCGACAGCCAGCCGAGCGGCCGGTTGATGATGCCGGCGCCCTGCAGGATCGGGTTGAGGCCGCCGAACAGCGGATCATAGATCGACTTCCAGGCCAGCGCCGTGACGATCTCGGGCACGATCCAGGGCAGCAGCATGATCGCCGACATCAGGTTGCGCCACGGCAACTTGGAATGAAGGATCATGGCGATGGTCATGCCGGTGACGAACTTGATCGACAGCGACCAGAACGTGAAGTTGATGGTGTTGCTGAGGCTCAGCAGGTAGTCGGAATTGGTGTAGAGGCGCTGGTAGTTCCTCAGGCCCACCTGCACCGTCTCGCCGGTGTTGAAATTGAAGGTCGTCATCGACATCAGGATGGCGCTGATGAACGGCCAGAAGATCAGGCCGGCCATGAGCAGCACCATGGGCAGCACGAACAGGTAGGCGATCCGCCAGTCGCGGCCGAGGATGTTCTTGAGCTTGAACCGCGGACGCGCGGCACTGCCGGTGCCGCCGACGGGCAGGTCGAGGGTGATACGCTTGTCCATGGTCAAGCCTCCTTCCAGCTGAGCACCCGTGACGAGGTGCAGGAGTTGGGCACGGCGCGAGCGTCACACTGTGACGGCCCTTGTCCGCGCGCGGGGTAACCGGAGGGCGGCGGCGCCGCCCTCCGGCCAGGAAGCATGGCAGCCTCAGGGCTGCATGATTCCGCCTTCCTCGAAGAGGTCTCGCATCTTCTGGTGCGCATCCTTGACCGCGTCGGCAGGCGCCATGCGGCCCGAGATGACGTTGCCGACGGACTGTTCGAGCACACCCTGGGCACGGATGGCATCGACGCCGGCATTCGGGTTCGCCGGCCACGACTGGCCGAGGAACGGATCCTTGACGTCGACCGCCTGCTTGATCGTCGCGAGGTTCGGTTCGGCCGCCAGCAGTTCCGGCGTCCACAGGTTCTGGTAAGCCGGCGTGAACAGCACGCTGCCCAGCGACGCGATCTTGCTGAAGTTGGCCGGGTCGAGCAGGTTGAGCGCCAGTTCCTTGGCCAGCGCCGCGTTCGGCGCTCCCTTGAACACCGTCATCCAGCCGCCGACATTGCCGCCGTCGCGGCTGTCGCCGTTGATCGCCGTCGGTGCCTGCAACAGCAGGGTGTTGGCATAGACCGGATTGCCGTCGCGCTTGGCCTGGGCGTAGATCGAGAAGGCGTTCTGGGTGAAGCCGATCTGGCCGGCGAGATAGGCTTCGTTGTTGCCGGTATCGTTCCAGCTCTCGACACCCGGCGGCAGCATGGCGGCATACTTGCCGTTGCGGTCGTAGGTTTCGCGCAGGAACTCGAAGGCCGCCACCGTTTCCGGCGAGTCGAAGGTCACCACCTGGCCGGTCTCGTCGGTGAAGTGGCCGCCGAAGGCCTGCACCGTCGCGATCAGGAAGCCGAAGCCGTCACCCGACTGGTTGGGGGTGAAGCCCCAGCCGTAGAAGTCCGGTCCGGAGATGGCGAGCGCCGCTTCGCGGCGATCGACGATGGTCTTGAGCGAAGCCGGGTCGATGCCCTTTTCCTTGAGCTTGTCGCCACGTGCATAATAGCCGGTCGTCGTGCCGATCAGCGGCACGGCCCACCACTTGCCGTCGAGCTGCGCCGTCTTGGCGGCGTTGAGGCCCGGCATGATGTCGCCGTAGAGCTTGATGGCCTGGTCGACCACGTCCGACACGTCCTCGACCAGGTCGAGCAGGTGCAGTTGCGAGATCGAGACGTTGGACGTGTAGGCGAAATCGGGCGGGTTGCCGGCTTTCACCGCCGCCGTCATCTTGCCCATGAAGTCGCCGAACGACTCCGGGTTGGTGGTCGAGATGTCGAGCTGGACCCCCTTGGCATCGGCGAAGGCCTGCACGGTGTCGCGGAACGCCGTCTGTGCCGCTTCGAAATACTCGGTGCGGTGAATGACGGTGAGCTTTCCCGAACCGCCGACCGGCAGCGGGGCGTCAGGCTTGGGCGCGGCGTCCTGCGCAAAAACCGGAAGGCCGCTCCCCGCGGCGATAAGTCCGGCGCCGGCTGCAGCCGTCCCCCTCAGGACGTCACGACGGCTTAACTTCTTGATAGTCATCGTAGTTTCTCCTCCTCGTCGTTGGGCAGTCTCTCCTAGTCACGGCTCGTTGGTGGTTCTCTTGTCCACCTTGTATGACAACACGTGCAGCATTGAACAGATTTCGCTCTGCTGCAACACGTACCTCACGGTTCGGCTCCGCGACCCTTGCAGGCCCCCCGTCCATTGCCTACCTTGTGCACAGGCATCGTGCCCGGCCAGAGGCCCGGCGCCCGCCGGTCTCCGCAACACCAGGACAAGAGCATGGATATCGATCCGACCTTGCGGTCAGTCGTGGCCGTCCGATCCACCATCCCCGACGACGCCTTCACCGCGGCCGGCCTCGGCACGCTGCGCGAGGGCAGCGGCGTGGTGATCCGCGAGAACGGCCTGGTGCTCACCATCGGCTATCTGATCACCGAAGCCGAAGAGGTGTGGATAACCACGCCCGACGGCCGCGTCGTCGCCGCGCACGCCCTCGCCTACGACCAGGAAACCGGTTTCGGCCTGGTGCAGGCGCTCGGGGCCCTCGATCTGCCGGCGCTCGAGCTCGGCAGCTCCGCCGATACCCAGCTCGGCGATGCGGTGATCTTCGCCGATGGCACCGGCCGTTCGATCCGCGCCACCATTGTCGCCAAGCAGGAATTCGCCGGCTATTGGGAATACCTGCTCGACGAAGCCATCTTCACCGCTCCGGCGCACCCGTCCTGGGGCGGCGCGGCGCTGATCGGCGCCGATGGCAAGCTGCTCGGTGTCGGCTCGCTTCGCCTGCAGATGATGCGGGCCGGCGAAACCGCCGACATCAACATGGTTGTCCCCATCGACCTGCTCCGCCCCATTCTCGATGATCTGCTCACCCGCGGCGAAGCCAACCGCCCACCGCGCCCCTGGCTCGGTGTGTTCTCGGCCGAGAGCGACGGCGAAGTGGTGGTGATGAGCGTTGCCGACGGCAGCCCGGCCGCCAAAGCGGGCCTGCGCCAGGGCG
>JAEUMC010000216.1 GCA_016793415.1 Devosia sp.
CGCCCTGGCCGATACCCTCAGCCAGCAGTTGCTGTCGCTGCTCGACGAAGAAATCGCCCTCGCCGAGGTGCCGGCTGCCTTCGAGCGCCTGCTGGCCGGCAACGTCAAAGGCCTGAAGACCATCATTTCCATCCGCTAGCCGGAACCCGCCATGACCCAGTTTTCCAGCCGCACGGCCGACATCCGCGCCGCGGCAAAGCACGATGACGGCCGCGCCGAACCGATGCTCGCTGTGCTCCTCGCCGACCTGTTCGGGATCGAAGCGAGAAATGTCGCCATCAATCGCGACCAGTACAGCCTCAACTCGCTCAACGGCTTCTTCGACACCCTCGAGGGCGCCTTCTTCTTCAAGTTCCACCAGGAGGAGGGCGAGGAGCAGATGAGCGGCGAGTACTATCGCGCCGACATCCTGGCGCGGGCCGGACTGCCGGTCGACCAGGCGGTCTACACTTCGACGCTTCCCGGCGAGCAGATCCTCGTCTACCGCCGCCGCACCGATCCGCGCTTCTCCGACGTCCTGCGCGCCCTCGATCTCGAAGATCATCCCGGGCGTCGGGCCGCCGCTGTCGCGGCCGAGGCCGATCTGAGCGATCGCGTCACCGAGGTCTATCGAAAGACCCTGCACCCCATCACCGGCGAGCAGTCCTCAAGTGAGCCGATCCATCGGCTGTTCTTCGAGCGCCTCATCGATCCGGCTACCGGCGCCTATCCGGGCGGCCGTCTCAAGAGCTTCTATGTCGGCCAGAGCTTCGAGTTTCCGGGCGCCACACTGAGCTGGACCGAACTGTCGAGCGCCAGGATAATCGTCAACGGCATCGCCTACCGCCACGGGATCGGCGAACTGTTCGATCTGGCGAACCAGCGCCTCAACCCGGCCCGCCTGGCCGACGCCGGCGGTGTGGTCGCCCACGGCGACGCGCACAATGCCAACGTCTGGTACTCGGACGGACAGGGCGGGCCGACCCTGTCGTTCTTCGATCCGGCCTTTGCCGGCGAGCACGTGCCGGCCCTGCTTGCCGAAGTGAAGACCACCTTCCACAACGTCATCGCCCACCCGCTGTGGCTTTATGATCCCGAGCAAGCCGCGAGGCGCTACACGACCACCGTCGCGTACCGGGACGGCACTCTCGCCATCGAGACCGACTGGGCGCTGACGCCGGTGCGCGAGGATCTGCTGCGGGTGAAGGCAGAACGCACCTGGCGTCCACTGCTGCAAGATCTGAAAGACCGAGACTTGCTGCCTGAGGATTGGCGCCAGGTCATCCGGCTGGGGCTCTTCCTCTGCCCGACTCTGGTGATGAACCTCCGCGCCGGCAGCGGTCGCCACAACCCCGTCTCCTCGGCCATCGGCTTCGCCAACGCGGTGCGTGTCGGCAGCGAGCCGAGCGCCGGCACGGATTTCGTCGCGGAGTTCCTGGATTCGATCGGGCCGCGCTAGGCGTTGAGGGTTGGGCGACGAAGCGCCGCCGATGCGGCGACCTCAGGTCGGAGTGTTGTACCGGACGCGATCGAGTGGTGGCGCGCCGGAGCCCAGCGTCTGTCGCTATAGTTAGGTCTTGCTCAGTCGAGCAAGCACCGCGTCCGTCACGTCGGCGCCGAGCCGATAGGAAAACGCAGTGACACTCGTCAGGTCGTCGCTCAGCGTGCAGTCGAAAGCGAGGCCATACCACCTCTCTCCGGAGCGGAAGATCGCGCCGCTCGCTGTGAGGCGCGTGCCTGTCATCTCCGACCTGGCATAGGCTTCCGCCATCACCACGTCGGGCTCAAAGCGTTCCCCGGCATTTCCGATCTGGGCCAGGGCCTCAATGTTGCAGGTTTGCGCCAGCCGCTTTTCGGGCGGCAGTGTTTCGAGCATCGCGCGCGCCCGCGCCATGCTGGGAACGCTCAGCATCGCCTCGAGATAGAAGCGCTTGGCGCTGCGCAGCGCGCCCAGCTCAAGGGTCGCGACATCGGGCTCCGCTGCCGGAGCAGGCGGGGCTGTTCCTTCCGCCATCTCGCCAGTGTCGGCCGTGACTGCGGTGACGGCTCCATCCGGCGCGCTGGCTGGGGCAGTCAGTCCCTTCACTCTTGGACGCGACAGCGGTATCGGGGGCTCCTTTTCCGAAGTCTCCGAATCCCGGACCGGCTCCGATACTGCGGTGCCGGAGGCCTCGGGCACGGTCTTTGGGGCCGCCGCCCCCGATGGTGTTTCGGGTGGAGATATCTCCGCCGCCGATGGAGTTGGAGCGGTTGCCTGCTCTGCCGGTGGTGGTTCGGCCGGGGGCGTCTTGGCCGGCGGCGAGGTCGCCGAAGCCTCCTCGACTGGCTTCTCCGCAGGCGCCTCGCTGGTGCTGATCGCCTCCGGGGGCCGCACCAATTCGACGTCGATGGCCGCTGGCGGTGTGGCCTCGGCGCTGTCGGGCGGCGGCTGCCAGAGGAAGAACACCAGCACCCCCACATGCAGCAGTGCTGAAGCCATCGTGCCCCAGACGGTCGATGGGTTACGCCTTCGCGGCTCGGGGAGCGCCGGCTCGGGCGGCGTGACTTCGCTCATGGTTCAGCCTGCCACGACGATTGTGGGCGTCCGGTGCGAGGAGCACGAGCATTTTCGCTCGCCGGGGACTTACTGGCAACGGTCAGGAAGGGCCCGAATAATGCTCGGGCATCCGGGCCTCCGCTTCTGGCGCATAGCGGATGCGTCTACCAGCCTCGGCTCGGATGGAGGCCTGCAAGCTCCGGCGCCTGCCGCCTTAGCGATGGTCGGGGCAGAGTGATTCGAACACTCGACCCCCGGTTCCCAAAACCGGTGCTCTACCAGACTGAGCTATACCCCGAACTATCGCCCCCTCCGTTATCGGGAGTTGCCGCAAAGAGCAAGCTGGGCAAGCCAAATGGCATGATGTTGACGCTGCGACCTACTCCGTCGACAAGAGCGGCATGATCGATCTGCGCAAGCCTTGGCCGTTTGGCCTCTCCCGTCACCGCGTGCCCTGGTTCGTGCTGGGCTTCGTCGTGCTGATCGCGGTGCTGCATCTGCTCGACCGACCGCTTTCCGCCTGGGGGCAAGGCCTGCCGGACAATGTCCGGGCTGTGTTCTTCTGGATCACTGAGTGGGGCAAGTCGGACTGGATCCTCGTGCCGACCTTCATCGCCTGGCTGGCGGCTTGGCTGCTGTCGCTGGTCACGCGTGACAACCTGCGCCTGGCGCTGCGCGAGCTTGCATCGCTCGCCGGTTTCATCTTTCTCGGGGTCGGCCTGCCTGGTCTGGCAGCGACCTTGCTGAAGCGTGCCATCGGCCGTGGTCGGCCGGAGACCTGGACCGCCGAAGCTCCACTCACCTTCCAGAGCTTCAACTGGAGCGCCTACGACTACCAGAGTTTCCCCTCCGGCCACTCCACCACGGCGTTCGCCTTCGCGGCCGTGATCGCCTTCCTCTGGCCGAGGGCCTTGTGGCCGATGATGGTGTTCGCGGCCGCTATCGCGATCTCCCGCGTCATTGCCGGCGAGCACTATCCCACCGACATCACCGCCGGCGCCGTGCTCGGCGTGCTCGGCGCTTATGCCGTCCGGCAGTTGTTCGTGTCGCGCGGTTGGTTGTTCACCAGTACTGGTGACCGTACGGAGCGCCGGCAGTTCGCCGCGCTCCGTACGCTGTTCGTCAGGCGATAGCGCGGTAGCGCTCCAGCGCCGCCGCCATATCCGCCTTGAGATCGTCGAGGCTTTCGAGCCCCACATGCACCCGGAACATCTGGCCGGGCGCATCCCACGCCACGGCCGTGCGGATATTGGAGGGATTGAACGGGATGCAGAGGCTCTCGTAGCCGCCCCACGAGTAACCCATGCCGAAGAGGGTAAAGCCGTTGACCATCGCCGCCAGAGCGTCGCGCGAGCGCTGCTTGAGCCGGAACGCGAACAGGCTGCCCGCGCCGGAAAAATCCCGCTTGAAGATCGCGTGATCGGGATGGCTGGTGAGGGCAGGGTGATAGACTTGCTCCACTTCCGGCTGCCCCTCGAGCCAGGCGGCGAACGCCAGTGACTGCTCGTTATGGTGCTTCATTCGCACCGCCAGGGTGCGCAGGCCCCGCAGGGTCAGGTACGAATCGTCGGGCGATATCGCCACGCCGAGGATACGGTGGGTGCGCTTCAGCCGGTTCCACAGCTTGTCGTTTGCCGAGACCGTGCCGACCATGGCGTCGGAGTGTCCGACGAACATCTTGGTCGCCGCATGCATGACCATGTCGGCGCCCAGTTCCAGCGGCCGGTGGAACAGCGGCGTGCCCCACGAGTTGTCGACGATCACCGTAATGCCACGCGCCTGCGCGGCCGCGGCGATCGCCGGCAGGTCCTGCATCTCGAAGGTGAGCGATCCCGGCGTCTCGACGAAGATCGCCTTGGTCTTGTCGGTGAACAGCTCGGCGATTCCCGCGCCGATCCGAGGATCGTAGAACCGAGTCGTCACCCCGAACCGCGTCAGCCCTTCCGTCGCGAACGTGCGCGTCGGCTCGTACGCAGAGTCGGTCATCAACAGCTCGTCGCCTGCCGAAACGGCGGCCAGCAGCGCCGTCGAAACCGCCGACAGGCCGGACGGCGCAACGATCGTGCCGGCGGCCCCTTCGAGCTCGCTGATCAGATCGCACAGCGCCCGCGTCGTCGGGTTGTCGTTGCGTCCGTAGCGGTAGGGGGCCTTGTAATCCTCCAGTTCGTCCAGCGACTTGAACAGGATGGTCGAGCCACGGAACACCGGCATGTTCACAAAGCCCAGGTGTTCGTCCGATGCTCGCCCGCCATGCGTGAGGAGGGTCGCGAGGGATGCGGCTTTGCCGCTTTTCCCGTTGTTGTCAGTCATTTCACACTCTGCTCAAAACGCAGTCACCAGAGAAATATGGGCAAAAAACAGTCAGGTTTGCTGCCCCATTTCGGCCATAGCGCTTGACGCAACCGTCAATTGCCGCTTCGATGCTTAACAGCATCACATCCGCCCTCCAAGGCGGAGGTGCCGCCGGACAAACAGGCTGGGGCCACGTTGTCCGGACGAACAGGGTCAGGAAACAAGGTAATAACAATGATCAAATCGCTTCTTTCCGTCGCGCTTGCGGCAGGCCTCGGCCTTTCCGCATCCGCCGCCTACGCGCAGACGACAACCTCGGCGACGCTCGATGCGGTCAAGGCCAAGGGCTATGTCCAGTGCGGCGTGACCGGCGGTGTGCCGGGCTTCTCCGCTCCGGACGCGAACAACAACTGGTCTGGTCTGGAAGTCGATTACTGCCGCGCTCTCGCGGCCGCGATCTTCAACAATGCGGACGCCGTCCGCTATACCCCGCTCACCTCGCAGGAGCGCTTCACCGCACTCAGCGCCGGTGAAATCGACGTGCTGTCGCGTACCACCACCTGGACCATGAGCCGCGATACCCAGCTGGGCATCAAGTTCATCGGCACCATGTTCTATGATGGCCAGGGCTTCATGGTCCGCAAGGCCGACAATATCGCCTCGGCGCTCGATCTCAGCGGCGCCGCCGTCTGCATCGAGTCCGGCACCACCACCGAGCTGAACGCGGCCGACTACTTCGCCGCCAACAACCTCGAGTTCAACACCGTGGTGTTCGTCGATCAGGACGAAGTGGTGAAGGCCTACGAAGACGGCCGCTGCGACGTCTACACCACTGACTCCTCCGCGCTCGCCGCCGAGCGTTCGAAGTTCGCCAATCCGTCCGACCACATCATCCTGCCGGAGATCATCTCCAAGGAGCCGCTCGGCCCGGTGGTGCGCCAGGGCGACGCCAACTGGCGCGACATCGTCGCCTGGACGCATTTCGCGATGGTGACCGCCGAGGAACTCGGCGTCACCCAGGCCAATGTCGGCAACATCGCCCAGGACCAGCGTCCCGAGGCGAAGCGCTTCGCCGGCGCCGAAGGCAATCTCGGCCAGATGCTGGGCCTGCCGAACGACTGGGCCGTG
>JAEUMC010000228.1 GCA_016793415.1 Devosia sp.
ATTCGCAGCCGAAGCGCGCCTGCACCTCGTCGTCGACCTCGTCGACACACTGGAACGCATGCTGGAAGAGGATGTGCTGGTCACTGAGCTGGGCGGCATCACCCTGCCCCGCGCCCCGGTGCCCAGGGCCGGCGTGGTCGATGCGCGGCACCAGTTGCTGCTGATCCGCGAGGCGATTGCCGCCGTCAACGCCCCGGCGCCGGCGGCGCGACAAAAAACCACTTGAATCAGTCCCGCCCAAGGGCAAGACTCCTGGCTCCTCTGGGGACCCTGTTGCCCGGCCGGAACCTGCGAGACTTTGGGGATATTGCATGATCGGCATGGTTCTGGTGACGCACGGAGCGCTCGCCATCGAGTTCAAATCCGCTCTCGAACATGTAGTCGGCCCGCAGGAGATGGTGGAAACCGTCGCCATCGGCCCCGACGACGACATGGAGGAGCGTCGCAACGACATCCTCAAATGCGTCGACGCCGCCGACCAGGGCCAGGGTGTGGTGATCCTCACCGACATGTTCGGGGGCACCCCCTCCAACCTCGCCATCTCGATCATGCAGCAGCGCGAAGTCGAAGTGATTGCCGGGGTGAACCTGCCCATGCTGGTCAAACTCGCCCGAGTGCGCGCCGACCTCGAGATCAAGCAGGCGGTGAAGGAAGCGGCCGAGGCGGGGCGCAAGTACATCAACGTCGCCAGCGAGACGCTGGGCGGGTAAGGCACGCCAGCCGGCAGGTTGGCTCCAGACGGGGAGCGTGACTCGGCTACCGCTCCAGCACCGCAACAATCGGCCCGGCAGCGTGTCCTCCCCCCACGGTCATGCCATCGTCATCGGCGAGCCCCGACACGAAGCCATCGAGGTAGAGCGCGTCCGGGCACGCCAGCGCATCCCTGAACAGGCGGGCGAAGCGGCCGAAACTCACGACCTTCTCGGAAATGGCAAATACCACCGTGCCGTCAGCGCGGACGCCAACACCGTTGCGCACGTAACGCGAGGTGCCGTTGTCCGAGAACTCGGGATGGATCGCTCCGCCGATCACCAGCATCGGCCCCGATTGGGTGGCATAGGCAGGATCCGGCGTGGCCTCGAAGGTCTCGGTCGCCACCACCTGCGCTCGGCCGTCGGCGGTGACGAGGAACACCCCGTTGGGCTTGAGGTAGAAGTTGCCCTCGCCGTCGCCGGTGACAAGTGGGGTGAGCGTCCTGCCGGCTTCGACGTAGAGCCCCTGCGGGCTGAGGTCGGGCAGGTACATGCCGGCGTTCATCGCAAGCACCACCGATGGACCGTCGGCGGCAAACCTCTCGAGCGAGCCATAGGGTTGGCCACCGGGCTCGTGCAGAAACAGCCGGATGTCGTAGAGCTCGGGATCGACGGCACAGGCGACGAACGGGTCACCTTCGAACGTTACGGCCTCGCATGGTCTGGGTAGTGTCGGCGCGGCGAGCGAGGGGAGGCTCGCCATTGCCCAAAGGGCGAGCCCGGCAACAAGTCCTGCGAAAGTTGCTCTCACCTTCCTGGCCTCCACACTGCCGGACCGCTTGTGCCATTTCAGGCGGAGCCGGTCATCAAAAGCGAGCACCAGTGAGGCGGAAATTCATCGACGTCGCCAGCGAGACGCTTGGCGGCAAAGTCGTTTTCCGGCATCCTAGCGCCATGGATACAGCAGCTGGTTCGGATCGGGCACTCGCGCAGCAATTGACCATCGTCAATCGCAAGGGGTTGCATGCCCGGGCCTCGGCGCGCTTCGTGCGGACGGCCGAGTGTTTCGACGCCGAGATCAAGGTGGTGCGTGACGGCCAGGCGGTGAACGGCAACTCGATCATGGGGTTGATGATGCTGGGCGCCGGGCCGGGTTCGACCATTCTGGTCCAGGCCACCGGCAAGCAGGCGCGCGAGGCGCTCGACGCCATCACCACGCTGGTCAATAACGGCTTCGACGAAGACTCGGACGGCGCCCCCGCCGCATAGCGGGCTGCGGTATCCCTGCCGGGACGCAAGGCTCCCAGCGCCAATTGCCCCTTGCACAGGGTCCTACCTGCCCTTAACCACGCGCCGTGAAGCTGATAATATCTGCCACAATCACCATATAGGCCGATGGCTGCGCCCGAATGGCGCGCACATGGACCGCGAACAGGCTTAGGCAATGAACTGGATCAACAACGTCGTCCGTCCCCGCATCCGCTCCTTCCTCAAGCCGAAGGATACCGGATCGGAGAACCTCTGGGTCAAGGATCCGGAGTCGGGCGAGATGGTGTTCTACCGCGACCTCGAAGCCAATATGTGGGTGGTGCCGAATTCCGGCTACCACATGAAGATCAAGGCCTCGGATCGGCTGGCCACCTTCCTCGACGAGGGCAAGTACGATGCCGTGCCGCTGCCGGCGGTGCCGCATGATCCGCTGAAGTTCCGCGACAGCAAGCGCTATGCCGACCGCCTCAAGGAAAGTCGGCTGAAGACCGGCACCGATGACGCCGTTACCGTCGGCACTGGCGAACTGTTCGGCCAGCCGGTCACCGTCGGCGTACAGGATTTCGATTTCATGGGCGGCTCGCTCGGCATGGCTGCGGGTTCCGCCATCGTCACCGGGCTCGAGACCGCCGCCAGCAAGCACACGCCGTTCATCCTGTTCGTCTCGTCGGGCGGCGCCCGCATGCAGGAGGGCGTGCTGTCGCTGATGCAGATGCCGCGCACCACCGTGGCCGTGCTGCGCCTGCGCGAAGCCGGGCTGCCGTTCATCGTGGTGTTCACCAATCCCACCACCGGCGGCGTTACTGCTTCCTACGCCATGCTGGGCGATGTGCACCTCGCCGAGCCCGGCGCGCTGATCGGCTTTGCCGGGCCGCGTGTCATCGAGCAGACCATCCGCGAAAAACTGCCCAAGGGCTTCCAGCGGTCGGAATATCTCTACGAGCACGGCATGATCGACATGGTGGTGCACCGGCACAACCTGCGCGAAACCATCGGCTCCCTGGTCGGCATCCTCACCAAATCGCCGCAGCGCGAGGAACTGAGCGAAACCGCGCCGGCGCGGCTGGCGACGCCGGTCGCCGCCAATGCCGGGGACGACCTCGTCGGCATGCCCGAGGCGGCGCACGCCGAGTAAGGCACGCCCCTTCATCACGTCTGCGGTGGGTGCTAGAAGCGCGCCATGCTCCTGTTCGAGAATCTGGTCCCCGTGTCCCGCACCGACGCTATCCTGAAGCGGCTGCTCAAGCTGCATCCGAAGCTTATCGATTTGAAGCTCGATCGCGAGTTGCGCCTGCTCGAACGGATCGGCAACCCGCAGGATCACCTGCCGCCGGTGATCCATGTCGCCGGCACCAACGGCAAGGGCTCGACCCTCGCCTACCTGCGCGCCTTTCTCGAAGCCTCGGGCAAGAAGGTGCACGTGATGACCTCGCCGCATCTGGTCCGCTTCAATGAGCGCATCCGGCTGGCCGGCAAGCTTGTCTCGTCACGCAAGCTCAACCAGGCGCTGGAGTTCTGCGAACAGGCCAATGGCGGCGAGCCGATCACCTTTTTCGAGATCACCACCGCGGCGGCGCTGAAGCTGTTTGCCGAAGTGAAGGCGGATTACCTGCTGCTCGAAACCGGCATGGGCGGGCGGTTCGACGCTTCCAATGTGGTGACGAAGCCGCTGGGGACGATCATCACTCCGGTCGATTACGACCATCAGAATTTCCTCGGCAACAGCCTCGACAAGATCGCCTGGGAGAAAGCTGGCATCCTGAAGCGCGGCGCCAAAGCCGTGTTCGGCCGGCAGCGCGACGAAGGTCGCGCCGTGCTGGTGCGCGAAGCGGCGCGGCTCGGCGTCACGCCGCTGATCGCAGGCGAGGATTTCGATGGCCGCGCCGAGGATGGCCGGCTGGTCTACCAGGACGAGCAGGGCCTGCTCGACCTGCCGCCGCCGGCGCTGGCCGGCCCGCACCAGTTCGACAATGCAGCGCTGGCGATCGCCGCGACCCGGCATTTCGGCCTGCCGGTGAGCGAGGCCGATATCGCCAAAGGCTTGCGCGAGGTGAACTGGCCGGCGCGGTTGCAACCGGTGACCGGCACGCTGCTGCAGCTCTTGCCCCCGGGTTCTGAACTCTGGCTCGACGGTGGGCACAACGCGCATGGCGCCGCAGCGCTGGCGCTGGCGCTCCAGGAAATGCAGGCCCGGCGGCCGCTGCCGCTGGTGCTGATCATGGGGCTGATGAACACCAGGAAGCCCGCCGATTTCCTCGCCCCGTTCGCCGGGATGATCGAGCAGGTATTCGCCCTGAGCATTCCGGGCGAACCCAATGCGCACCCTGCAGCGACGATCGTCGAACAGGCGCGCGAAGGCGGGTTCGCGGCGAAGCAGTCGAGCTCGATCCTCAACGCGCTGGCGGACGCCGCCAAGCTCGGGCATCCGGCCCGCGTGGTGTTTGCGGGATCGCTGTATCTCGCCGGCCACGTGCTGCACCAGAACGGTACGCCGCCGACCTGATAGCGGCCGGCCCTGGCGCGGTAGCGAGCCTGACTGACAGAGACGGCCCCCTCCCGGCCTCCCCCATAAAGGGGGAGGTGAAGAGTCGAGGCTCTGTCTTCGATCGTGCCAGACGAACCGGCGCGGCACCTCCCCCTTTATGGGGGAGGATGGGAGGGGGCCGTCTGCCAGCAGTCGGTCGCCTAGAAGCGACCACCGGCCGGTGCGGGGGCAGCGAAGCTGGTGAAAGGACACGAGCGAACAACACGCGGTGCACGGGTTCCGCCGATCGGCTCTCCCGTCACCGTGGACCCGGAGGCAACCCGCCGAAGCGTCCCCTCACAGTCGGCCCACATAGAGGCGGCGAAGCTCGCTGCCTGATGCTGAAACTAAGGTGCTTGCGCCGGGGGTGCAAGCGCGGGGCTTCTCGCTCACCACAGGCGAGGCAGGGGCTGTGGTGAAGGTAACCGGTCGCCTACTTTCCCCGCCCCGCATGCCATGCCCGAAACCCCTCCACATCCAGCACGCCATGATCCATCACCGCCTCGTAGACCAGGGCGCTCGGGAGCTTCGGTTCCGTCGGGTCGGCAGCGAGCACGTGCTTGATCTTGAGGATCACCACTCGATCGGCATCGGTCAGCCGCGGCAGCAAGGTACGCAGATGCGCGAGATCCGGCTGGCGTTCCGGCTGGTCGACCAGCCAGATGTCGAAGGTCCAGTTGGCGCCGGCGGGGGTGCGGGCGGATAGGCCGAGATAGAGCCCGTCGGGGTAGTTCTGCGGTTCGGCGTTCCAGCCGCCGGCGTCGTTGCGGAAGCGGACGGTGACGATGAGGTCATCGCGCTGCATCAGCCGGGCGCCTAGCTGGGCGAAGGCGGCGAGGCTGGCGGCGTCGAGCCGCTCGCAGCTCACCGTGATGTCGATGTCGCGGCGGACCATCAGCCCGAGCGCGGAACTGCCCACCCGGACCGGGGCGCCGAGCTCCGCGAGCTCCGCCATGAGATCGAGTGCCTCCACCAATGCGTCGGCTTCGGCCTGCAACTGTGCCTGGGCTGCCAGCAGATCGTCCATCACCCGTATCCTCCTCGGGCCCCAGGGCTACAGCAATTGGGCGCTCAGGCCCATGGTAGAAGACACCCAACGCTGCGGCAGGGCCCGTCATCCAGTAATACGCGTGCCTGCCGATGCGGTTCGCGAAATGTTCTTGGTGGAAAAGGGGTATTTCCGAGGCGCATTCCCGAAATGTTCCCGGTACCAGGCTGTTGATGATCTATTGCTGACAACAAAACGTCATACCTCGTCTTGGCAGTCGGCGACGCGGGGGGGCGCCGGGTGGCTGCAACCTTTGCCGGCTCCGGCCATTGGATGGGGTAAGCACGACGAGGTCAGCCCGATGCAGCTCAACCCGCCTCCTCCGCCCAAGAAACCCAAGGCCGCCTTTCGCGACGGCAAGGCCGTCGGCACCCGCGAGAGCGATCTGCAGGTGCGGGCCGCCGGGCCCGAGGCGATGCGCGACAGGCCGAGGCGCCCGTGGACTCCGCTCGACGAGGCCTCCGACGAGTCGTTCCCGGCCAGCGATCCGCCCGCCGCCAACCGCTTCGATTAGGGGGGTCGGAGGCGGGGCACGGCCAGGTTCTGGGTGGGGGGCCTGGAGGGCACGATCGCACAACGGCCGCTCCGCGCCGCAGGCGGGGAGGGGCATCACTCCCGCGACACCCGCTCCAGCACCGCCGCCGACGCCGCGAGGTTGGCGCTCCACAGCGCCAGCAGGTCGTGGGTTCGCGGTGTTCCGGCGCCAGCCGGCGCCGCGGCAGCGATCGCCTCGAGCCGCGCCACGTTTTCGCGCAGGCTCCGGGCTGTCGCCGCAAGACGTTCGCGCGCTTCCGCCCGGGGCAGGGCGTCGACCAGCGCCAGCCCGGCGCTGAGTTCGATCAGGTCGAAGCTGCCGAGCGCCTGGCGCAGCAGGGTGAAGAACTCGGCCTCGCCTGCCGGGGTGGTGACGAACAGCGTCTTGCCCGGGCCGCGATTGCCGGGCGCCTCGGCCTCGGCGGCGAGGATGCCCTCTTTCTCCAGCTGCGTCAGCGCATGGTAGACCGAGCCGGAGTGCAGCCGGGTCCAGCTTTGCACCTGCCATGCCTCGAGGGTCTGCCGAATGGCATAACCGTGGGCGCCGCCATTCACCCGGATCGCGCCCAGCACCAGCAACCGCGTGACGTTCATCTTCACCTCGTGATTCCCGCGAGGGTAGACAAATTTGGCCAAAGCCGATAGCCAGTAGCCAAATTTGGCTACCAGAGGATACGACATGGCCAGCATTGCCGACATCCGCGCTTTCCTTCTCGGCTTCGAAGGGGTGAGCGTGCATGAGACGTCGCCCGATTATTTCTTCTTCGCCGGGGCGGAGCAGAAATTCCCCTTCGCCACCATCGTCACCCATGACGATGCCTATGACAGTGCCTCGGCGCTCGATCGGGAAGGGGTGTTCCGGCTGAACTTTCCCACCGACAAGGCAACGTTTGCTCAGCTGTTTCCCGGCATCACGGGGCGCAGGGATCTCGAGGCGGCCAGCTTCGACACCCAGGCGCTGGATACGCTGTTCCCGCATCCGCTCTATGGCCGGATGCGCTGGGTCAGTGTGATCAACCCCGAAACCAGCTGGCCCCAATGCCGGCGGCTGCTCGAACTGGCGCGCCAGATGCGCGAACTCAGGCCCGACAGCTGGTAGCGGGCGGCGCCCCCTCAGCGTTCAGTCCGGGCCAGCAGCGCAATGGCCTGGCTGCGGCCGGAAACGTCGAGTTTCCTCAGGATCTCGCTCATGTGGTAGCTGACGCTGCGGGTCGATTGGCCGGTGATGATGGCGATGTCGGCATTGGATTTGCCTTTCGCCGCCCAGGTCAGCACCTCGAGCTGCACGCTGCTGAGGTTGGCGGCGAGTAGCCGCCGGTCGCCGCCGCCCTCGGCAATGGCCGGCAGCTGCGCCCGCATCTGCGCGACCCGGGCGATGATGCCGGCGCAATCGATGGCCAGCGCATCGAGCGGCTGGCCCGCCTCGACGCTGACGATGGCGACGCTTTTGAGCCCCGGGGCGCTCGGCAGCGGCAGCACGGCGCCCGACACCGGCGGGGCCGCCAGCACGAGGGCGCGCCAGCGTGGGTCGGCTGCCTCCCGCGCCAGCGCGTGGGTGTCGAAGCTGAAGCCGGCGTCGCCGCCGAGGATCCGGCGCACGATCGGGTCGCCATCCACCAGGTCGAGCTCGCGCAGCCGTACGACATAGCCGGGCACCTGCTTGAACGGGGTCGCCAGCATCTGCGCCGCGCTGGCGAAATCCAGCGCCAGCAGGAAGCCATCGATACCGAATGCCCCCAGCCCCTCGGAGAGGGCGTGCATCAGCGCGCCGAAATCAGCCGCCGACTGGATCCGCGTGATGGTCGATTGAAGTTTGCCCGCAAGGACCCGCGGCATGTTTGCCCCGTCGCACTTCTGGTCCCGAAGCTACGATCGCGCTCCGGCCGTCGCAAGGCGGGCTCGGCAATATGCCGGGGATCATCCGCAACCGGTCCCCGGCACCGGCGATCGCTGTCGCCGCGCCCGCCGCTGGGTCAGCCGGCCCGAGCCAGGCGGGGATGCCAGCTCTGCCGGCCGTCGGCGCCGCCGGTCTCCTCGGCAACGACGAACACATCGACGATCCGGTCGAGTTGCTGCGCCTGGCCTTCGGTCTGCTCGATCGCCGCGTTGGTTTCTTCCACCAGTGCCGCATTGTGCTGGGTCATCTCGTCGATCTGCCGCACCGCGGTGGTCACCTCGCTGATGGTGCCCGATTGCAGCTGCGTGGCGCGGGCGATGCCCTCGATCAGCGAGCTGTTCTCGCGGATGCCCGAGAGCATCAGTTCGAGCTTGGCGCCGGCTTCCGAGACCAGCTTGGAGCCGCCGGACACCTCGGTGGTCGATTGCTCGATCAACAGCTTCACCTCGGCCGAGGCATTGGCTGCCGACTGGGCCAGCCGGCGCACTTCCACGGCAACCACGGCAAAGCCCTTGCCGGCATCGCCGGCGCGTGCCGCCTCGACCGAGGCGTTGAGCGCCAGGAGGTTCGTCTGGAAGGCGATGTCGTCGATCAGCCCGATGATGTTGGAGATCTTGGCCGAGGACGACGAGATGCGCCCCATCGCCTCGTTGGCGAGCGTCATCACCGAGCCGGCTTCCTCGGCGTTCTGCGCCACGGTGCGGGTCTTGGTGTTGGCGGCGTCGGCGCGCCGGGCGTTCTCGGCCACCGTCTCGGCCAGCTGGTCCATCGCCGAGGAGGTCTGCGCCACCACGGCAGCCTGCTTGCTGGTGCGCTCGGCGAGGTCATTGGCGCCCGACAGGATCTCGCCGGTCGCGGTCTTCAGCGCGCCGGAAGTGCCGCGTAGCTGCGCGACGATTTCGTTGAGCCGCTCGGCGACATTGTTGGTGTCGTCCTTCAGCGGCTGCATCGCCGCATCGAACTCGGCAGTAATGCGTTCACGCAGGTCGCCGGCGCTCAGCTTCTTGAGCGCGCTGCCGGTCGCGGTCACTGCCCGCATCACCTTGTCGGCGTTCGATTGCGCGAGGTCGGCGGCCTCCTCGGTGACCTTGTCGAAATAGATGCTCACCGCATGGTCGATATCGATCAGCACCGCCTTGAGGATATCGGAGAGCGCCGCGGCCAGCCGGTCGGCATCCTCCAGCACGCGGGTGGATTCGGTGCGCTTGAGGCTCATCAACCCGGTCGGATGGAGCTTCAGCGCATCGACCATGAAGTCATGCACCACGCCCTTGACCAGTTGTTCGACGATCACCCCATAGCCGCCGATATACCAGCGCGGCTCGAGCCCGATCTTGGCGTGCCGGAGGCCGATGCGCTGGGTGGCGCGCACATAGTCCTCGTCGAAGCGGCCGGCGGCGATCTTCTTCCAGTGGTCGATCTGGCTGCCCTGGGCGCGCTTGACCTGGCTGTCATCGGCAAAGAAGCGGCTGACCTCGGGCACGCCGGCGATCTTTTCGTAAAAGCCGCGCAACGCCACCGGCAGGTGCTTGTCGACATAGGGCTGAACCTGGCCGATGCGCGCCAGGGCGGCGGCATCGAGGCCGATGAAGTCGAGACGGGCTTTCAGTGCATCCGATAGGTCGGTCGATCCGGACAAGTTTGCCTCCATTGCCTGGTGCCCGCCCCCCGGCAGGCAACCGCGGCGGCAAGCGTCCCACGCCTTTCTCTTGCGTCGCCACTGTATTGGTAACCAGTTCTCAACCATCGCAAATCACCTTAAGTATGCGCTCGAGTGCTTTGCGTCGGGTGTATTGCGGAAGCAATGACCGATGGTGCACGCAATAATTCCCTAAAGAAAATACTGTGATTCAGCTGCGTGTTTCTGCGTAGTCGACGTCGGCCGCCTGGCCGAGGGCAGGGCGTGACGCCTATCCGAGAGGTCGTTAGATGATAGATAGACAGGTCTGTCTATTGGGCGGGAACGGCAAGCGGCTAGACAAGGCGCAAGTCCAAGTCCAGCGAGACCACCGGCTTCCGCCAGTCCTGCGACTTGCCCTCATGCAATGCTGGCCCCGGGCGATCGTCCACGCTAGGGTTCCTTCGTCTATGGAGGGTACTGATGCTTAAGACCTTTCCGGTTACCCGGTCAGAGGCTGAGTGGCGGCAGCTGCTGACGCCTGAGCAGTTTCACATGCTGCGCGAGCAGGGGGCCGAGCGAGCGGGTAGTTCGGCGCTGGCCGAGGAAAAGCGCGCCGGCACTTTCTCCTGCATCGGCTGCGGTACGGTGCTGTTCGACTCAAGCGCAAAATTCGAGAGCGGGACTGGCTGGCCGAGCTTTTCGGCGCCCGTGCCTGGGGCGATAGAAACCGTCGCCGACGACAGCTATCTGGGCGGCCATCACGCCGGCTATGGCGTGCTTCGCACCGAAGTGATCTGCGCCACCTGCGGCAGTCATGTCGGCCACATGTTCAACGATGGCCCGCCGCCCACCGGTCAGCGCTATTGCGCCAACGGCATCGGGCTGCGGTTCAGCCCAGCGGGCGGATAACTCACCTGCACCTGAGAGCTGAGGCCTGCTCACGTTCGCGGCCAAGTTGACATGAACAGACAGGTCTGTCTATATCGGCAGAAGTGCAGGAGAGGCAGCAATGGTAACCGCCCGAGCCACGCGCGCGAGCACCGGCTTCTGCCAGTTGCTGAGCCGCGAGCGGCAGCAGGCCTGGCTCGATGGCGAGCCGCTCGAGGATGCCGACGAGCGCCAGGAATCGGTCGAGCTCAGGTTCAAGTACCTGCCGCGTTACCAGAAATTCCTCGGTAAGCCGCAGGCAGCGGAGGTGCTAAAGCTCCTCGGCAGCTATGGCCGACAGTGCCTGCCCATGCCGCGCCGCACCGAGCGATACTGGTGGTCGGTCTCCTGCCTGCCATCCACCTCGGACAAGCCGCTGGTGCGGGTCAATGCCAGCTGGATGGAGTTCTTCACCCTCTATGCCG
>JAEUMC010000282.1 GCA_016793415.1 Devosia sp.
GAGCGCTATGAGGCGCATGTCGCCGCTGCAACCTTCCGGGCCCTGTTCGGCACCAACTGGAGCTGCACCGACCTGCCGCGTCTGGCCGGCGAGGAGGCAATCGAAGGGACCTTCGTCAAGCAGCGCTGCAGCATCGAGACCGACACCAGGACGGCGACGGTCGAGACGCATTTCTACCTGAAGCCCGGGCAGAAGCTGATCGACCCGGTGACCGGCAAGGACAGCATCAACGCTTTCGCCAGCGACGCCCGGCTCGAAGTGGTCGAGCGGCCACCTTATGCCGATGCCGTCATTGCCGATCCGGGGCCACCCGAGGCACTGCCGGCCGACGCCACGCCGGCACAGCGCTTCCTTGCAGGGCTGAGCAATGACTGCCCGCGCTGCGCGCTCGGTGGCGCGGATCTGCGTCGCCGCGACCTCAGCGACGCCAACCTAGCCGGCGCCGACCTGACTCGCGCCGTGCTGCACCGGGCCAATCTGCGCAATGCCGACTTCACCGGGGCCATCCTGACGGAGGCCAATCTCAACGCCGCCGACCTGACCCTGGCGACGTTCGTCGGGGCGCGGATGAACGGCGCCCTGCTCTACGCGGTGCGGGGCAGCCGCCCCGATTTCAGTGGCGCCGATCTCAGCGCCGCCCGGCTCGGCGACATTGAACTGCGGCAGGCAAAGTTCGCGGCCGCCACGCTGGTGAAAACCGACCTGGGCGGCGCCCGGCTCAACGACGCCGATTTCGGCGCGGCGACGCTCACCGGATCGTATTTCTACCAGGCCAGCCTGATCCGCGCCAAACTCGGCCAGGTCAGCGCCCAGGACAGCAACTTCACCGGCGCCGTGCTGCGCGCCGCCGATCTTTCGGGCGCCGACTTCCACGACACCGACTTCCAGGGCGCGACGCTCGAGAGCGCCGACCTCACTGACGCCACCATGACGCATGTTCGCCTCAGCCGGGCGAACCTGCGCAACGCGGTGACGACGGGGGCGGTGTTCACCGATTCATTGATGCCGGATGGCTCGACGGCGAAGTAGCTGCTCTGCTCCCCTCCCCCCTGAGGGGAGAGGGTAGTGGAGCTAGGACCTCTAGGTCCGTAGCGGAACTAGGGTGAGGGGTTCAGCTTCTCAGCGAGCGCTCGTTGCACCGCTTCACCCCTCAACCGGCGCTTCGCGCCACCTTCTCCCCTGAGGGGAGAAGGGACAGAGGTGCCTGCACCGGAGACGGGCGGCCAGCGTTGTCCTCAAACCAGACGCGGAGTGCCTACCGATAATCCGCGCAGGCCACGGCGTTGGGGTCGCCGTAGTATTCGACGCATTCGGCCTTGGTGATGCGGCGCTTGCCGACCACTTTTTCACCCAGATAGGCCATCAGCGCATCGAGTTCGGCTGGCTCGAGGCTGGCGCCGGGCACCGCGCCTTCCAGCACCGCGCCCTTCTCGCCATAGCACTCGGTGTCGATGTAGGCGCCCTTGAGATTGTAGGGCATGGGCGTGCCGGGGATGCCGCAGGCGATCATCTCGCGCATCGAATCGGGGTCGAGCTGGCTGGCCCGCAGGCTCGGGCCGGCGGGGAAATGCCCACCTTCGCCGCCCTGGCCGAAATCGCCGTGACAGTTGAAGCAGCCGCCGCGCTCCTTCCACACCTTGAGGCCATCGGCCGCCAGATCCTGCGCCAAAGCAGAGGCGAAGAGGCTCAGCGAAGCGGTGGCGGCAAGCAGCAACCGAACAACCGTCCGGCTGCTGGAGCGATGCTGTCGGGTATCAGACATGGCAATGTTCAACTCAGGTGTTCGTAATAATGATCTCTGGCATGCTGGCGGCAGTTCGGCATGACCCGTTTGGGTCAGCATCCGCAGGCGCGACCGGGAGGAGGCGAAACGATGAGCCTGATTTCGCAGCTCGGCAAGCTCTCCGACCTGGTCTACGACGCGGCCGAGGGCACACGCAGCTGGCTTGATTTCGTCAACGAGGTCGGCCGTTGTTTCGATGCGGTGCACGCCGTATTGACCACCGAGGCGCCGGATCGCGGCACCGGCATGGCCGAAGGCGCGTCGCATCTATGGGTGCAGTATCAGTGCGGCTCGTATGGCGGGCGCGACCCGTTGATGGAGCGGGCCTGGCGGCTGCCGCGCGGCACGCTGTCGCTGGTGCAGCAGATCGACCAAGATCCGGTGCTCGGCAATTCGGAGTTCTACCGCTCCTTCCTGGCCCATAATGGCCTGCGCCACTTCATGCATGCGCTGCTGCCGCAAGGGCCGGGGCGCGTCGCCTTCTTCTGCCTCACCCGCTCGAACAGCCAGCCGCCGTTCTCGCCCGAGGAGATCGAGGCGGTGGAGGCGCTGATGCTGCATCTGAGGCGAGCGCTGCGCGGCATGGCGAGCGAGCGGCGGCAGCCGGCGACCACCTTGTTCGAAACCAGCCCATATGGGCTGGTGCTGCTCGATCGCCGCGGGCATGCCATCGGCGCCAATGGTCGAGCCCGCATGCTGCTCGATACGCTGGACGGGGTCAGCCTGAAAGTCGATTTCCTGCATCTGGCCGGCATCCGCGGCAACCCGGAGGCGGCGTTCGCCGCGCATCTGGGGGTGGTCGGCAAACCGGTCGCCTTCCGCATCGAGC
>JAEUMC010000307.1 GCA_016793415.1 Devosia sp.
GATGTGCTCGACGCAAGCATCAGGCCCAAACCGGCCAGCATGCCCTTGGTAGCAGTGCGCATTATGGTCCTCCCTGTAGCGCTTCCGACGGCCGGCAGATGCGGCACCGACCGAAGCCCCTCCTCCTTGCCGGGGGCCTTCACAGCAGCGAACCGGTCACAAGCTCTCCCAAGCTTCGACGACCGGCCGTTCTCTCGCGACGTCTCGGGAACTGTCCCTCATCGCTCGGACCTACGGCGTCGGCCTCTCCCAAGGCCTCGCGCGGTCGCGAACTCTGGCGCCCCTCAGCGCCCGTCGCACTTCATGATCCTCCCTGATCGACGTGCGTCAGCTCTACAATTTCAACGTTTTGCCGATCTCGTCAAGCTAACATGCTAGCATTTTTGTAAGTCGTGACCGTCAAACGGAAAATAGTTTCCCACGTTCGATCAGGCGGCTGACTCCGCCACTGCCGCGCGAACTAGCGCGGTGGCCGCCCAGGTCGCGACTTCCGCAGTCTCGTCAAACTCAAGCCCCCACAAGTCTTTGAGAACAATGAGAACTTCCAGACCATAGACCAGCGACAGCGCCTTGGCGAGGCGCTGGAACTTGGCCTCAGGCAGTTTATTCTTGAGTGGCGCTATCGCCATTTGTAAGAGCTCGACGCGATGGCCGCGCTTGAACGGCGGCTCCGCGCCAAGCGTGCCGGCGCGGCGCTGCGCCCATTGCTCGAGCGACAGCTTGAGCGCCGCCTTGAAGGTCGCCTCGAACTCGGCAACGCGCGGCATGGTGAGCGCCAACAGGTCGAGCACGCGGGTTTCCGGATCGTTGCTGGCGCTCTGCCAGTTGAGGATCGGGCCGAGGCCCTCGTCGACCACGGCGTGGACCAGCGCAGCCTGGCTCGGAAAGTAGCGATAGGCGGTGGCGCGCGACACCTGGGCCGCCTCGGCCACATCGCTGACCGACGGCGTCTGGCCCTGCTGCATCAGCGCAATGGCGGTTTCGAGCATGAGTTTTCGAGTGCGCGCCCGGGCGCCCTTCGGCTCGGAACTCTGCTGCTCATCGGCTTGTGAGACGTCCATATCGAAATGATACGCACATCTCAAAATGCTTTGCAATGGCGCGAGCGCTCTGCCATGACAGGGCGGCGAGAACACCGACGGGGCTGCCCGGAACGGTGTCGGGAGGGGTGCGATGAAGCGCATCTACGTGGTCGGTACCGCCGACACCAAGGGTGAGGAACTGGCCTTCCTCGCCGAGAAAATCCGCGCGCTCGGCGCCGATCCGCTGGTGGTCGATGTGGGCATCCGCGCCCCGACCATCCCGCCCGAAGTGGGTGCGGCGGAGGTAGCCAAGTTCGGGCCGCCGGGACTGCTCGAGGGCAACGACCGCGGCGTGGCCGTGGCCGGCATGGCGGCGGCCTTCGCGCAATTCGTCATAACACGCGATGATATTGCCGGCATGGTTGGCATCGGGGGTGGCGGCGGCACCTCGATCGTCACTGCCGGGATGCGGAAACTGCCGATCGGCCTGCCCAAGGTGATGGTCTCCACCCTCGCCTCGGGCGATGTCGGCCCCTATGTCGGGGTCAGCGATATCGTGATGATGCCGTCGGTCACCGACCTTGCCGGGCTCAACCGGATATCGCGTGTTATCCTCTCGAACGCGGCCCTCGCCGTCGTGGCGATGAGCGCCAACCCGACAATGGTGGAGCCGGCCACCAAACTGGCAGTCGGGCTCACCATGTTCGGGGTGACGACGCCGGCAGTGACGCAGATCGTCGAACTCCTCACCGGAGCGGTCGAGCCGCTGGTTTTCCACGCCACCGGCACCGGCGGCAAGACCATGGAGATGCTGGTCGATTCAGGCCTCGTCGGGGCGCTGATCGATGTCACCACCACCGAGGTCTGCGACTACCTGCTGGGCGGCGTGCTGCCGGCCGGACCGGAGCGGTTCGACTGCCTGTCGCGGCGGCCGGTGCCTTATGTCGGCTCGGTGGGAGCGTGCGACATGGTCAATTTCTGGGCACCCGAGACGGTGCCGCCGCACTATGCCGGCCGGCTGTTCTACGCCCACAACGCCAATGTGACGCTGATGCGGACGACCGGCGACGAGTGCCGGGCGATCGGCGAATGGATTGGCGGCAAGCTCAACGCCGCGACCGGACCGGTGCGGTTCCTCCTGCCGCTACGGGGCGTTTCGGCGCTCGACATCGAGGGCGGCGCGTTCCGCGATGCGGAGGCCGATGCCGAGCTGTTCGATGCCATCGAGCGGACCGTGCAATGGACCGCCGATCGCCAGTTGATCCGGCTCGACTGCCATATCAACGACCCCAGTTTCGCCGAGGCGGCAGTGCGCGCCTTCCACGAAATCACCGCATAACAACCGCTTGGGAGACAGCATGGCTGCCATCGCGCGCGCCGAAATCCTCAGAAAATTCCACGACATGGTGGCCCGGGGGCAGCCGATCGTGGGCGGCGGAGCCGGCACCGGCATTTCGGCCAAGGCCGAGGAAGCCGGCGGCATCGACCTGATCATCATCTACAATTCGGGGCGCTACCGCATGGCCGGGCGCGGCTCGGCGGCCGGCCTGCTGGCCTATGGCAACGCCAACGAGATCGTCAAGGACATGGCGCGCGAGGTGCTGCCGGTGGTGAAACGCACCCCGGTGCTGGCCGGCGTGAACGGCACCGACCCATTCGTCCTGATGCCGCAGTTTCTTGCCGAGCTCAAAGCCATGGGCTTTTCAGGGGTACAGAACTTTCCGACCATCGGGCTGTTCGACGGCGTGATGCGGATCAGCTTCGAGGAGACCGGCATGGGCTACGGGCTCGAGGTCGAGATGATCGCCGAGGCGCACAAACTCGACCTCCTCACCACGCCCTACGTATTCAACCCCGACGAAGCGGTGGCGATGACCAAAGCCGGGGCAGACATCATCGTCGCGCATATGGGGGTGACGACCGGCGGCGCGATCGGCGCGACGGCGGCGAAATCATTGGATCAGTGCGTGGCCGAGATCGAGGCAATCGCGGCGGCGGCTCGGCGAACGCGGGACGATGTCATCGTCCTCTGTCATGGCGGGCCGATCTCGATGCCTGAGGATGCGAAGTTCATTCTCGACCGGGTCAAAGGCTGCCACGGCTTTTACGGCGCCAGCTCGATGGAGCGGCTGCCGGTCGAGGTGGCGATCAAGGCCCAGGTCGAGGGGTTCAAGGGGCTGCGGACGGGGGTGTAGGACCGCGAGGTCGGTGGCTGTGGACCCCCACCCCTGTCCCCTCCCCGCAAGGGGGAGGGATCAAGGGTGGGGGGCAGCCCGCACCAGCAGGAGTTTGAGGAGAAACCAATGACCGAGAACAATTTCGTCTATCCGCGCGATGTCAGCGCGTTCGGGTTCGACTGGGGCAAGCTGGCGTTGACCGTGGCGCCGGAGGTGAACGGGGCGAAGCGGTTTTCCGGTGGGGTGGTGGATCTGCCGCCGGGCCAGGGGCACAGCCGTCACAACCATCCGGGGGCCGAAGAGATCATCTTCGTGATCTCGGGTGAAGGCGAGCAGATGGTGGAAACACCCGAGGGCGTGCCGGTGGTCAAGCAGGTTGGGCCGGGCTGCACGGTGTTCGTGCCGGAAAGTCGATTCCATTCGACGCTCAACACCGGGACGGCGCCGATGCAGCTGTTCGTGGTCTATTCGCCGGCCGGACCGGAGCTTGGGCTGCGGGATTTGCCGGATTTTCGGCTCATCCCGAAAGCAGAGTGAGCTTACGTTTCCACTTCCAAGTAACAACGCCACGCTTTACCCTGAGACAGGGCGCGGTGACTCCGCCTAGGAAGCGGAAATGGAACATGTTTTGTCGCGCCGCCTGGCGGCGGTGTTGTGTGCGGACGTAGCGGGATACAGCGCCCTGGTGGGCGCTGACGAATCCGGCACCGTCGCTGCCCTGAAGGGACACCAGACCGCCGTGCTCCAGCTGCTGCAGCGGCATGGCGGGCGGGTGGTTGACCTTGCCGGCGATGGCATCGTCGCCGAGTTCCAAAGCACCGTATCGGCGGTCGAGGCGGCGGTAGCCATGCAGGCGCTGATGGCCGAGCGCAACGCCGAGGTGCCGGCCAACAAGCGGCTGATCTTCCGCGTCGGGGTCAACCAGGGCGACGTGGTGCACGACGACGCCCACATCTATGGCGACGGCATCAATGTCGCGGCGCGGCTGCAGCAGATCGCCGAGCCGGGCGGCGTCTATGTTTCGAGCAAGGTGTTCGAGGAAGTCCGCGACCGGATGAAAACCGGGTTCCGTGACCTGGGCGAGCGCGAGCTCAAGAACATCGCCCGGCCGGTGCGGGTGTTCGAAGTGGTGACCGGCACCGGCCGAAGTACCAGGTCGCCGGAATTCGGTCCGGTGACGCCGCGGCGGCCGACAGTCGCCGTGCTGCCGTTCGACAATATGGGCGGCGACAGCGAGCAGGAATATTTCGCCGACGGGGTGGTGGAAGACATCATCACCGCCCTGAGCCGCTTCCGCGATTTCGCGGTGGTCGCCCGCAATTCGAGCTTCGTCTACAAGGGCCGCGCCGTCGACGTGCGGCAGGTGGGGCGCGAATTGGGGGTGCGTTACGTGCTCGAGGGCAGCGTGCGCAAGGCCCGCGATCGCCTCAGGATCACCGCGCAGTTGGTGGATGCGATGACCGGGGCTCACCTGTGGGCCGACAAGTTCGA
>JAEUMC010000343.1 GCA_016793415.1 Devosia sp.
TCGCCGTCAACGCCCAGCCACAGAGTCTGCGGCAGTCCGGGTTCCTGCACCGGCTTGGCACCCGTCGACATCAGGTTTTCCAGCGCATTGCCCGGCCCCGGCCGATCATAGACGTTGGCGCTGAAGGAGCGGCACTCGACGCCATAGCGACTGAGGAACTGCAGGAAGGTCTTGATGCTGATCGCCGCACCGTTGCTGGTGTCGAGGGTGCAATTGATGGCGCTGAACAGCAGCTTCAAAGGGACATCTCACTGGCTTGGCAACGCCGCAGTTTGCCGCTGGCGCGAACGGTTGTCACTCGCCAACTTGCTTCCAGCGCAGCCGGGACGGCATGCCGGGGCTCACAAAACGAAGCGGCCGAGGCAAAGGCCCCGGCCGCTTCGATATTGACGCGACTTGCTTAGAACGTGCCGCCCAGCTTGATGAAGGCGCCATGGGTCAGCGTGTCGATCTTGGTGCCCGGCATCGAGTCGTCGCCGTCAATCTCGAACAGCTTCTCCGCCTGGTAGCCCACCGTGAGCACCGTATTGTCGTTCAGGTAGTAGTCGAGGCCGGCAGAAGCCTGCAGATCGACCACCGTTGCACTGGTTTCGGTCGAGAACGAACTGTTCGTTGCGTATGACGAGCCGTCGCCACCCGAGTTCGATCCGAAGAACGAGTCGTAGGACGAGTACGAGTACTCGCTCCACGAGGAATGATATCCGCTCGTCGTGACCGTCTTCTTGCCGAAGAGCACCGACGACGCGACGGAGCCGGACAGACCGAAATTGGTTCCCTCGAACCGCGTTGCGGCCTGAACGCCGACACGGGGCCCGATGCCGGTGAACTTCACGTCGGCAATGCCGCTGAAGTAGGAGCCGCCCGAACTAGAATACCAACCCGACCCCGTGTGGGAACTGCCATTGTACGCGCTGAAGTCGTAGCTGCTGTAGTTGGCGTAGAAGTCCCCGCCGGATCCTTCGAATGTGTGCTTGAAGGACAGGGCGCGAAGGCCGGCAAACAGCCTGACGCTGAAGGTGTCGCTGAGCACCGGCGTGTAGCCAACCTCGAGATCGGCCGCGACATAGCCGAACGAACGCTTACCGCTCGACCAGGCGCGACTATACGAGCTGTTGTACGACGAATAGTAGTTGGACGAGCCGTAGTAGTAGCTGGAGGTGAATGTCCTGCTCGTGTCGGAAGCGCGCGCAGAGACATACCCGGAAGTTGAACCACCGTTGACGGCAGACACCGTGCCGCGCACGTCCCAGTTCGGATCCAGCTGCTTGCCGAACGATACTGAACCGAAGAAGCCCTGGAAGCCGCTGAGTCCGCTGCTGTAGGAGCTGCCATAGTGGCTCCAGGAGGCGGAACTGTAGAAGCTGGAGCCGGCGCTCGTGTTGTAACTGCTGTTGCTGCCGGCGCTGTAGCCGAGCGGCTGTGCGCCAACCTTGTCCTCGACGTCGGTCAGGTATTTCTCGGCGTTGCTGAACATCAGCCCGCCAGTCACGCTGTAGTAGTAGCCGTTTGCACCCGGTGCGAGAACCTGCGCATTGGCGGCGTGCATGCCGCCGGCCGTTGAAGCCGCAGCTGTGGCCAGTGCAGACACCGATCTCAGCAAAATCGCCTTGTTGTTCACGTCGCCGACTCCCAAGCTCATTCTCGCCACACGCTAGACCGTATTCCCCAACCCGGCGAGCCCCTTTGCAGCATTTCCGCCATCGTTCAGCAGTAATTGTGGCAATCGTGGTCGAAAAGCCACAGAAAATGCTCTCGGATCAGGACTCGGTGGAGTCGTCGCTGCGCTGGCTACGGTCAAACAGCACCGCCTTGCGGGCTGCCCGAAGTTGTCCGCCGTAGGATCGTTTGAAGAACCAGCGCATTTCGGGATTCAACTCTCTTGCTCGGCGCATCAATGCTTTAGTAACGCTGGACCGGGTGCTGACAACGATGGTCATCGCCATGGCGTCGTGGCCGCGCTCGAGAATCTTCAGCGGTCCGCGGTCCTCGATCCACAGTTCGGCGCTGGCCTGCAGCGTTGGCGTCCACCCCGCATAAGCGATGAGTTCATTGGAGCTCGAAAGCGCGCCCAGCTGGCGCTGCTGCCGCAGCTGCGTGCGAATCGACTTGCTGAGGCGGCTCAACGGCCAATCCGAGAACGGCGGATGGCGCGACAACAGATCCAGCACCATGCCGAACGCCTCGAACGAACCGCTCAGGGCCTCAATGCGATACTCGGTCGAGTCCATCGGTAGTTTCCGCCAGAGAAAGCAACACGTATTCCGCTTGCATTGGAGGCCCCCCGTAAGGTGGCGGCACTCCCTAGTTCAAGCCCAGGTACCGCTCCAGAAATGAACCCAGCATTTCGCGGGGTACCAGCGGCAGGAGCGCCACGTGCTTGACTTCGACACCATCGAACGCAACTCGCACCTTTTCCGCATGCGGAACGAGACCGGTCAGCACGTCGGCAGAGACCTCGTCCTCAGGGCTCTGCGCCCCGTAGGCGAGGGTGACGCGGCGCCCGACGAGGCCCGGAGCGGCGGCTTCCATGAGCTGCCGTTTGCTCTGCCCGCTGCCCTTGCTCCAGCGCACGTCGTCGAGACTTCCCGCGCCGACGGCGAGGACCGTGTCGGCGCCGACGAGTGGCGCAGCCAGCAGCGACGGAATACCGCCGCTGCTGGTGCCAAACGTCACCACGCGGTCATAGCCGCTCGGCAGGTGCTTACTCAGCCTCGGCAAGGCCTCCTCGAGCGTGTCGCCCAGGGGCGGAATGCCGAAGCGGTAGTTCGCCTTCTTCCAGTCCGGGACCATGACGACATCGACCTGTCGCGGTGAAAGGTGCTGCAGAATGATGGGCAGCGGCATCATGAGCCGACCGCCATTGCCCGGAAACGCTACGATCAGCACGCGGCCCGTCGGCTCGATCGCGCCGGCGAAGATCCGGATACCCTTGGTGAGCATGAAGCGCGTGAAGCGTTCAGGCCCAGGCTTGCCTGCGCTGTACATGGCGCGCACCGTCTGGGCGACGATCGAGCGCGCGCCATCGGTGAATTCCTGCACGCGTTCGGCGGGTACCTTGCCGGGAAATCGCCAATCCTCCTGGTGCATCGCTGTCGTCATGGCGATGACCTCGGTCGGCGTCATGAGGTTCAGCGCGTCGATGATGGCGAGGTTGAGCATGTTGATCGTGGTCACACGCGCAATGTGCCCGAAGAACTCGTCGATCACGCCTGGCGCTCCCTGATGGACGCTACGACGGCCCCCAGCGAGCCCAGTTCCACCAGTTCGGCAGGCACGATTTCCACCCCGGTGTTCACCTCGACGGCGATACAGATCTCCATCACACCCATGCTGTCCATCTCGAGCGCGGCGAAGGGGATGTCGCCGGTGCCCTCCAGAAACCCTTCCATCAGGCCGGAACGGCGCAGACCGACGATGGTCGACCCATCGATCGCGTCGACCAGCATCTGGCGCAGATCACTCTCGCCCATCAACGCTCTCCGCCCTTGCCGAAATACAGTCGGTCTACCGTCAAGGCGCCCGCCTCCCCTTCTCGAATTCCGCCGCTATTTCCCGCCTGAGAATCTTGCCCTGGCTGTTGCGCGGCAGGCGCGGCAGGATGATCACTCGCCGCGGCGCGCGTAAGGCCAGGTGTTCCCGCGCAAAGCGCTGCAGGTCGGCAGCGGTGACCGACGAGGCTTCGACCACTTCGACCGCGGCCACCGGAATCTGCCCGTGGACCAACGAATTGAGCGGCAGCGCTGCCGCTACCCTCACGTCCGGATGGCGCTCCAGAACGCGCTCGATCTCGCCGGGAAATATGTTGATGCCGTTGAGGATCATCATATCGTCCTGCCGTCCCTGGACGATGAGGCTTCCATCGGCCCGCAGCATTCCCACATCGCCGGGCCAGAACCAGCCGTCCCGAAACCGGCTCGCGGTCTGCTCGCCGCCATCGAGGTAACCCGTGGCCACACCGGGAGCGCGCAGGCGAATGCGGCCGGTCTCGCCGGCGGCCAGCACCTTGTCATCCAGGTCGACGATCTCGAGCTCCACCCCGGGCAGGGGGCGTCCCACCGACTCCATCTCGTCGTGCTCGCCCGGCCCCGCCATGGAAATGGCTCCGCTCTCGGTCGAGGCGTAGCGCACATAGAGCAGCGGGGTGACCCGCTCCTCGATAGCTCGGCGCACATCAATGGGGACGGCCGACCCACCGGTTCGCAGTTTTACCCCTTCGAAGCGACCGATCCCGCCCTGGGCCGCCAGGTCCGATGCATGCATGCGGGAGATGTCGAGGCAGGTGACATTGTGCCTTGCGCAGAACGCGGCGACGTCGAACTCGAGCGTGGGCCGGAACACGTTCGTGCCACCCATGATTGCGCAGTAGAGCCGGTGGCGCTTGGAATTGTTGTGCTCGATCGAGGCCAGCCGGAGCAACCGCTCCGAGGCATATTCCGGATGGCGCTCGGCCTGCTGGGCCAATTGCGTCGCGGAGAACGCGATGATGTTCATCCCGCCGGTGGTGCCGGAGGTCTTGAGGTACACGACACCTTCGGCATCGGCTGCCCGAGGCGAGGCGCCGCCCTGCGGGGATGCCCCGGCGCTGGTGACCACGTGGGTTGCCCCGACCCTCTCGGACAGCGTCTGCTTGGCCTCCGGAGGATCGTGGGTGGGCAGGGTGATGTGCCGGGCGCCGACGGTAAGCAGGGCAAGCGAGGCGACAAGGTGTTCGACCTCGTCGCCGATCTCGAGACCAACGACGCTTCCGGCCCCGATACCCCACTTTTCCAAGG
>JAEUMC010000346.1 GCA_016793415.1 Devosia sp.
CTCCTTGACGAACTGAATCGACGAGACGTCGCGAACGACGCCGTTCTCCTGCAACCGAGGCTGCAGGCTTCCCGGTCCGGCCCAACGGACCCGGCATTTTTCGACATTTCCGGCCGGGCTGTTCAGCCCGCCCGATCGGCAGGCGAGGCGCTTCCCCGTGCCTCGCCGCCTGTCGTCAGATCGCAACGTTATGACGGCTGCAATCATATATCAATACGACTTTTCGCATATGAAAAGTTGGGGCCTAACGCAGAGTTTTCATAACGATTTCAGCGGTTTCGAGCGTCCGATCGATATCGGCGTCGGTATGCGCGGCACTGATGTGGTTGCGCTTGATCGGCATGGGCAGCATGAAGATGCCGCGCTCGCACATGCCCTGGCGGAAGGCGAGGTCACGGGCTGTATCGTTGACCAGCAGGTCCTCGTAGCGCTCGATCCTGCCGCTCATGAAGTAGGGGGTGAACACCGAGCCGAAGCCGGCCGACACCATCTCGATGCCGAGCCGTCCGGCGATTTCCGCGAGCCCGGCGCGCATCCGATCGCCCAGTCGGAAGGTGCGCTCATAGATGGTCCCGTCTTCGAGCGCGGCGATAGTGGCGAGCGCGGCGGCCGAGCCGACCGGATGGCCGTTATAGGTGCCGCCGACGAACACCTTGCCACCCGGCGCGGTGGAGAACTGCGTCATCAGCTCGCGTTTTCCCGCGATGATGGCGCAGGGGTAGCCGTTGGCGATGGCCTTGGCGAAGGTGCTGATATCGGGCTTCACCCCGAGCACCGACTGGTAGCCGCCCAGCCCGTGCCGGAAGCCGGTGATCACTTCGTCGAACACCAAGACGATGCCATGCTGGTCGCAGAGCCGGCGCAGGCCCTCGACGAAATCCTGCCGCGGCAGCACGCAGCCGATATTGTGCGGGATGGCTTCCATGAAGATCGCGGCGATCTGGCCGGGGTGCTCGAGGATCGCCTGCTCGGTCGCGGCGAGATCGTTGAACGGCACGATGATGGTGTTGTCGATGGCGTCGGCGAGCTGGCCGGCGCTGCCCGGATCTTTCTTGCCGATCTTGTCGGCAGGGCTCGCGATATTCATCAACAGGTAGTCGTGCCAGCCGTGGAAGGTGCCCTGGAACTTGATCAGCTTTTCGCGCCCGGTGACGCCGCGCGCCAGGCGCACCGCCATGTAGGTGGCTTCCGAACCGGAGGAAAAGGCGAGCGCCAGCTCGGCCGACGGCACATGCTGCACCACCTTTTCGGCCAGCATGATTTCCTGCTCGGTGATGCCGACGCCGACCATATCGGGGCCCGTCAGAGCCTTGGCGACGGCGGCGTTCACCGCGGGGTCGTTGTGGCCCAGGACGATCGGGCCGAAGGCGGCGTGGTAATCGAGATAGGTGTTGCCGTCGACGTCGCGGATATAGGCGCCCTCGGCCCATTCCCAGGCATAGGGCTGGCTCAGCCGGCGGGTCGCGGAGTTGACGCCGCCGGGGATGACCTTGGTGGCGCGTTCGGTGATGCTCTTGGACTTTTCGATATGCATAGGAACCAAGTCTCTTAGGAAAGGCCGAGCAGCGTGAGGCTGTCGCGGTGGATGATCTGTTCGATCTTGTCGGCGGGAACGCGCGGCAGCGCCGTGCCCTCGACGATGGCATTGACGGTGCGGAGCGCAGTGAGCGTCTCGGCCGGAGTGGTGATCGGGTAGTCCGAGGCGAACAGCAGCTTGTCGAGCACGTTCCACTCGGTGGCTTTGATCATTCCCTCGTAGAAGGTGTAGGGTCGGTAGAGCAGGCCCGAGACGTCGGCATAGACGTTGGGGTGCTTGCGGATCACCACCGCGGTATCGACCGTCCAGGGGTGGCCCATATGGGCCATGATGATCTTGAGGTTGGGGTAGCGCATGGCGATCTCGTCGACCACCAGCGGGTGGGCGTACTTGATCGGCGCGGTGCGGACCGGCGAAGTGCCGATATGGAAGAGGATCGGCAACCCGTGCCGCTCGGCTTCGCGATAGATGGCGAGGGCCCGGCTCTCCAGGGGCTCGAACACCTGATAGTTGGCGCCCATCTTGATGCCCTTGAGGCCGAGATCCGTGCGTGAGCGTTCGATCTCCTCGAGCGCCTTGGGGTCATGCGGGTGCACCGACATGAAGCCGATCAGCCGGTCGGGATGCGCCAGGGCGAAGGCGGAGGTGGCGTCGTTGACGCCCACCGCCACGTCACCCGGCTCGTTGAAGCCGTTGACCCCACCGGTGCGCTCGCCCGGCGCCCAGGCGACGCCGAAGACGATCGACTTGTCGGCCGGTTTTTGCGCCTCGAGGAAATCGTTCCAGCTGTAGACGGAATCGACGGAGCGGTCGGGCCGCCAGGTGTGATGCAGGCGCCGGTGCTCCGGCGGTACGGCATGGCGGAATTGCGGGGTGTGCGAGTGGACGTCGATGATCATGGGGTGGTTGCCTTTTGCGGAGCGCTTTCAGGAAAAGTTGCCGACTTTTCCGGTTCGAAAGCGTGACAAATCAAAGGTCTGGGCATTTCACCGTTCCCTTGGAACGGCGAAATGCTCGGGGGCGCCTAGTTCTTTAGAGATCGCCTCGGCACAGGCCTCGACGGCCTGCGCCAGTTCACCGAGGCCATCCTGGGTGACACGGGTGGTGGGGCCGGAAATGCTGACGGCGGCGACGACGGCACCGGAATGGTCGCGGATCGGCGCGGCGACGCAGCGCAGCCCCTGCTCGATTTCCTCGTCGTCGATGGCGTAGCCGCGCTGCCGGATCTCGACGATCTGCTCGGCGAGGCGTTGCGGGTCGGTGATGGTGTGCGGGGTATGCGGCTCGAAGCGCATGCGCGCCATCAGTTGCTGGCGCACCGGCTCATCCTGGAAGGCGAGCAGCGCCTTGCCGACACCGCTGCAATGTAAGGGATCGAGGAAGCCGACAAAGCTCGCCATGCGCATCGAGCGTGAGGCGTCGAGCTTGTCGATGCAGAGCGCATTGTCCTCGCTGAGGATCGAGAGGTGCACAGTCTCGCCGGTCGCCGCTACGAGGCTCTCGAGATGCGGGCGGGCGGAGCGGCGGAGATCCAGCTCACCCATGGCCCGCGCGCCGATCACCAGCGACAGCATGCCGAGCCGATAGGTCTGGCTCTGCTCATCACGATCGAGCAGCCGCCGCGCCGTCAGCGTCGCGAGGATGCGGAACACCGTGCTCTTGGGCAGCCCGGTTTCCGCAACGATCCCGTCCACCGTCAGCGCGCCGTTCTTCCCCGTCACGGCAGCGAGGATATCGACGGCCCGATCGACGGATCGAATGGCGTAACGATCGTCTGAAGAATTCACCAGATGAACTCACAGTTTGGATAATGAACTGAGTACAGCTGGAATCCGAAGCGACGTCAAGCGGGCGCTTCGGAGAGGCGGCGCGATGAGCGGAAAACGGCAAGCGGCGGGCGATTGCTTGAACTGCCGCTTCGAGCCGATGAACAATGTCATCAGTCAGGGTTCAGCCAAGGGCGCTGATGCTGTCCTTATCTGGCGTTGCCAGGCATGTGAGAGGAGCTGATCATGACCAACCGGCGATCCGTGTTGCTTGTCGCCCTGCTTGTTTCCGGTCTTACCGCAATCCCGCCCAGCAAGGCTGTCGATGTCACCGTCGAGTCCGGCGCCTGCGACAGCGCGCTCTCCAGGCAGCAGGTCGCCAATGCCGGCGTGACCCGCATTCGCGACATTCGCGGCACCAACATGCTGCGCCGCTACGTTGGCACGATGAACTGGCAGGGCCAGCGCATGGTGGTCGGCGCCGAGGTGCACATGTTCACCTGCGAGCTGACCAACCTAGTCGCCCCGGTCACCCGCGACACCCCGATCTTCGGCCGCTATGCGCGGACCGGAGGATTTGGAGGCTAGTCAAGCTCCGGCAGGCGTCGAGGCCTAGCGCCCTGCCGCATCGAGCAGCCGCCGCGCCGTCAGCGTCGCGAGGATGCGAAACACCGTGCTCTTGGGCAGCCCGGTTTCCGCAACGATCCCGTCCACCGTCAGCGCGCCGTTCTTCCCTGCCACGGCGGCGAGGATATCGACGGATCGAATGGCGTAACGGTCGTCTGAAGAATTCATCAGATGAACTCACAGTTTGGATAATGAACTGAATACTGCTGCAATCCGAAGCGACGTCAAGCGGGCGCTTCGGAGCGCGTAGAACCAGAGCCCGAGCTACCGTGTGCTCAGGACTGGAGTGGGCCGACGAAACCGAGTGTGGAGTGTGGTCGATGGAGCCTTGCGGGTGGCAGCGCGGCACGCACTGATACGGCCATGGGACGGAGGTGAAATGGACACGGCTGCCAAGCACTACACAGTGCTGCTTTTCTTTATGACTGGTCGACAGCTGTTCCCGGTCAGCACTTGGGCCTTTGAACAAGCGCAAGGCTCACGCGCATCGGTGCTGAAGCGAAATGTTGGGTCGCTCGTCATGGAGCGTGATGGCGTCGTACGGCGGATCGATGCCATCGATAGAATCGGAATGATCAACACAAGATTTCCGCGAGTTTTGCTGGATCTCATGTTCGGTCTGAGGCGGATATCCGTCCAATTCTCAGATCCGATCCCGTATACTGTTGATGAGTTGCGGGCGTTGGTTATCGAGTACCTGACATCGGATTACAGCCAACAGAATATGGATCTTGAGGATGCAGAAGACTTGGCGGCGACCGTCGCCAGGCTCCATTCGGCCGCTACGAACCGGGAGATTTTCGAGGCATGTGTCCTTCCGTCACCGGATGATGCACTCGATCTATTGTGATTTGGCGTGATACTCGCTGTTCCGGCCGCGATGTCGCCATCGCTTTGGGGACCGAAATGCGAGCCTCTTGCACGTCCGAAGTGTGCTCCAGCGCCGGCTTCAAAGGTGCGGCTGGCTAGCCCGCAACCAGCTCCAGCGCTGCCGGCAGCCGCAAAGTTATGTCGTTTTGGTCGGTCGGGGGCCGGTTGCCGAGGCGAACGGCTGACTGGACAAGGGCAGCGTATTCTTCGAGCCGGATGTAGGGCTGGTCGGCCAGCAAAGCCTGATCGAAGGCCGGGATGGCGAATTGGCCGCGGTGGAGTTCGATCAGGGGTTTTGCAGTTGGGAGCAGGGCGAGGAGGCTTGGCCAGTCGATGATGCCCTGGCCGACCGGGGCGAGGTGGCGGCGGAGAGCTGTGTCGCCTTCGAAGCTCAGGGTGGCGTCGTCGATGTGGACCTGGGTGACGTAAGGGGCGAGGCGGCGGGCGGCGGCCAGCGGTTCCTCGAGGCGGACCAGCATGTTGGCGGGGTCGTAGGAGACGCCGAGGGCGTCGGGGCCGACACGCTCGACCAGCTCCAGGCACTCCCAGGAGGTGATCTCTTCGTGGGTTTTTACCAGCGCACGCATGCCGAAATCGGCGAGCGCGGGTTTGAGCCCCATGAGCAGCGCGGCCAGGGCGTCGATCTGGGCGCGCCAGTTGCCGGCGCGGTCTTCAAGGGTGCCGATGGTGAAGAACATCTCGCGCATGCCGAGCGATGCGCCCGTCTCCAGCAGGCGGCGGACGCCGCGCGCCAGGTCGCCGTCGCCCAGTTGCAACTCACGGGCGTGGCGGTCGAGCCGTAATGGGTTGAGCCAGTCGAGGCTCGCGGCGATGGCGATGCCGAGATTGTCGGCCTCGGCCTTCAGTTCGCGCAGCACCGTGGGGTCGAGCGTCGGGCTCAGCTCGAACAGGCTATAGAAGGTGATTTCGCCAGCGCCGAGTGCGGCGGCCTTGGTGATGGCGTCGAGCGGGTCATTGCCGGCGTCGGGAATGCTGCCGCGCATGAGGGAGAACATTTCAGGCTCCTGGTCTTTGTCTTGTTGGGCTTTTTCACGGACTCACCAACCACCCACCGGCTGTCATCCCCAGCGAAAGCTGGGACCCAAACATCAGCTGGCGCGGGCGGTGAAATGGGTCCCAGCTTTCGCTGGGATGACATCGCGGCTGGGGTGATCGCAGTGGCTCAACTCGTCTGTGAAAACGCTCCTAGTCGATCCGGAAAATGCCCCGTGGAAATCGCGTCAGCCATTCGGCGCCGCTTTCGGTGACCAGGGCGACATCGCCGGCGCAGACGTGGCCGAGGCCGGGGAGGGTGAAGTTGGGGTGGATCTCGAACACCATGCCCGGCCGCAGCAACGGCCGGTCCGCATCACGACTCCGGTCGCGGCGCGGCGACAGCGCTTCGGCGAGGCCGGGTTCGCTGTAGTCCAGCCCGAGGCCGTGGCAGGACTGGAAGCGGAACGGATCGCTGTCGCGGGCATAGGGGCAGAGCCGGTCGATTGTCGCTTCGAGCAGGTCGACCAGCTCATGCACCGGGCGGCCGGGAACGAGGGCGGCGAGCGCGGCGTCCTGGATGTCGATGAGGTGCGCCGCGGCGTCGATCAGTTCAGGGGCGGGGTTGCCGCGGCTGCCGATGCGGAGCCCCTGGGCGAAATAGCCCTCGTACGACACCATGGTGCCGAGCTGCACGCGATCGCCGGGGGCGATGGCCGAGGGCAGTTCGAACATTTCGAAATAGGTCACCGGCGGCTCCGGGCCGGTGGAGAGCCAGAGGCGCGAGACATCGGCGCCGAGGGACCGGCCGGCGTGCTCGACCTCGGCCATCAGTCGGGCGGGGGTGGCGTCGGGCTCGGCGGCATAGGCGAAGGCGCGGGCCAGCATGGCGTCGGAAATCTCCGATGCACGGCGATGCAGGGCCGTCTCCGCGGGGTCACGGTCGAGGCGCATGGCTTGCAGGAGTGGATCGATCCGCACCATGCGCGGGAAGGACGAAGCGAAGGTGGCAGCCAGTTTCGCCGTCATCTCGTCGGCGCCGGCGACGCCGACGCGCCAGCGGTTGGCATGGGCGATAGCCGAGGCGCGGGTGACGAGGCCGGCCGGGCCGGCGATCTCGACTGTGTAGAGCTCGCCGACGCGGGTGGTGAACAACCGGGCCTCGTTCTTGCCGGGCGCCACGATCACTGCGTCGGTGGCGGTGATCACCAGCATCGAGGGCGCCCACATCGGGGTGAAGTTGGTGAACCAGCCGATGTTGCCGCTCGTCTGGGTGGCGGCGGCAAGGCCGCGCGGGGCCGAGAAGGCGACGATGGCATCGAAGCCGTGGCGTTCCAGCAACTGGCGGCCGGCGCTTAGTCGTTGTTCAAGCAGGGCAATCGGGAGAGCAGCGGTCATCGGACATCCACAGGATCAGCGAGGCGGTTGAGAGCCGCTTGACAATACGTTCGCGATGGTTCGATATCAGACTGTAAGGAAAGTTACCAGACGGTCTGAGATGGACATGCAGATCCTATCCGGCAGCCCCCGGTTGCTCCGCAACCTCAACGAGAAGGCCGTGTTGCAGCGGCTGCTCTCGGAGGGCTCGCTGACGCGCATGGAGCTCGAGGCCTTCACCGGGCTGTCGAAGCCGGCAATGTCCGATCTGCTGCGGCGGCTCGAATCCGCCAACCTCATCCGTCGCGACGGAGAAAAAGCTGGCACCTATGGCCCCAAGGCCGGCTTGTGGAGCCTCGAGCCGCGCTCGGGGTTCGTCGCAGGCATCGATGTCGGCTCCCACGGCATCGATGCCGCCATTTCCGATATCACCGGCAACACCATCGCCAGCTTCCGCCACGCCGCCGAGCCGGGCGACCGCTACGACGCGCATGAGCGGCTGACCTCGGTGCTCGAAAGCGTCACCCGGGAAGCCGGGATCACGGTGCGCGACATCGACCAGCTGGTGGTGGGTCTCCCCGGTATCGTCGACATCAGGGCGGGGAACCTCCGCAAGGGCCAGCAGCTCCCCAACTGGGAGGGCTACCACATTCCCGAGGCGCTCGAGGGCGTGCTCGGGCATCGGCACGTGCTGATCGAGAACGACGTGAACCTCGTCGCCATCGAGGAGATGTCGTGCGGGGCGGCCAATGGCGTGCAGTCGTTCATCCTGTTCTGGGTGGGCGATGGCGTCGGCGCCGGCGTGGTGATCGGCGGACGGCTGATCCATGGTTCCACCGGCACGGCGGGCGAACTGGGCGGCGCCATGGTGCCCGACCGGATGGCGAAGCCCGGCGAGCCGGTGCAGATGGCGCTGGTCGAAGCGCTGCTCGATGTGCCGGCGATCGACGCGCTGGTTCAAGCCCATGGCCTGCGTGGCGCCGACAGCATCGAGGCGATCCGCCAGGCGGCGCTCAGCGACAGGCACCCGAAGTTCTTTGCCGAACTGGGGTATCGGGTGGCCGCGGCGCTGACCGGCGCCATCGGCATTCTCGACCCCGAAATGGTGGTGCTGGGCGGGGCTGTCGGCCGCGCCGGCGGGCGGGCGCTGGCGGACAGCGTCGCCGCGTTGCTGCACACGCTCCCCATCGCCATTCCACAGATCGTCCCGACCGCGGTGAGCAGCAATGCCGTGCGGGCGGGGGCCGTAGAACTCGCGCTCGAGCATGCTCGAGAACGTGTGTTCACGGGAGGCAGCGCGGCACGCGGCCTCCCGTGAGGAGATTGGACCACTTGATGAGAAGCACCCATTCCCCGGAGACGATTATGCATACCAACTCAGTGCCTAAGAAGCCCTCCCCGGGCTTGATCGGACGTTTGCGCACAAGCCTTCGCGCCTTGGCGCTTGGGGCGCTGGCCAGCGTATCTGCCTTTGCCGTCACCGCTCCGGCGCTTGCCGAAGTTCCGCTCGACCAGCTGGTTCGCATCGTGGCCGAGGGCGGCAACAGCTTTACCCGCACCTTTAACCCGTTCTCGCCGACGGCACGCTGGGTCAGCACTCGGACCATGTACGAGCCGCTGATGATCCAGAACTATGCCACCGGCAAGCTCGATCCGTGGCTGGCGACCGCCTACGAATGGTCGGCTGATGCGCTGAGCCTGACGGTGACGCTGCGCGACGACGTGAAGTGGTCGGATGGCCAGCCGTTCAGCGCCGACGACGTCAAGTTCACTTTCGAGCTGATGAAGGCCAATCCCGGCCTGATCGGGCCGGCAGCCGGCGCCTTCAGCCAGTATCTGAGCTCGGTCGAGGCGGTTGACGCGAAGACGGTGAAATTCACCTTCTCCTCGACCTATACGCCCGGCCTCTACTCGCTGGTCGACCAATTCATCGTGCCGCAGCACATCTGGAAGGATGTCGCCGACCCGGTGACCTTCGAGAACCCCGATCCGGTCGGCACCGGGCCGTTCACCACCATCGATGCCTTCGGCACCGACCGCTACCAGGTGACCAAGAACCCGAACTACTGGCAGCCGCTCAACATCGAGGGGGTGTTCGTCCAGGGTTTCAACGGCAACGATCAGGTCAGCGCTGCGACGCTCTCGGGCAATCTCGACTGGGGTGGGCTGGTGCCCGACCCGGATGTGACCTTCGTGCCGCTCGACCCCGAGCATTTCGGTTACTGGTGGCCGCGGACCTCGGTGGTGCTGCTGCTCGCCAACACCACTGACGGGGCGCTGGGCGACCCGGTGGTGCGCAAGGCCATGAGCATGGCGCTCGACCGGCAGCGCATGATCAATACCGGCGTCTGGGGCAAGTCGGTTGCCGCCAACGCTACCGGCCTGCCGGAAGCGCCGTTCAAGGATTGGCTCGATGCCAAGGTGATCGCCGACGGCGCCGCGTGGGTCAGTATCGACCCCGACGCAGCCAACAAGATGCTGGACGAGGCCGGCTACGCCAAGGGCGCCGACGGCATTCGCGTCGGCAAGGACGGCAAGCCGCTCAAGTATGACATCATCGTGCCCTCGGGCTGGAATGACTGGGTGTCGGCCTGCCAGATCGTCGCCGAGAATCTGAAGGATATCGGCATCGACGTGACGCTCCGCACCACCACGGCGGACAGCTGGACCAACTCGACCTTTACCGGCCAGTTCCAGCTCTCGCTCGGCACCGCGCAGCGCACCGCGACGCCGTTCGAGTTCTATCGCAACAACATGGCGACCACTTCGGTGAAGCCGGTCGGCGAAGCCTCGCCCAACAACCAGCAGCGCTATGGCGACCCCAAGGTCGATGAGCTCCTGGCCAAGTTCGCCGCTTCGACCGATGCCGCCGAGCAGAAGGCGATCATCGCCGAACTCGAAGGCATGTTCTCGGCCGCCGCGCCTGCCATCCCGCTCTACGAGCAGCCGGACTGGGGTCTCTACAACACCCGTCGCTTCACCGGCTTCCCCAACGAGCAGGATCCCTATGCGCCGCTCAGCCTGCAGATGACCAATGGTCCACTGCTGGTCTGGCCGCACCTGGCCCGCCGCGCCGAATAAGCTTCTGCCTGGGACGCTCAGCGTCCCGACCAGATGAACCGGAGCTCCCGCCTTTGGCGGGTGGGAGCCTCCTTTTCCCCGGAGCCCGTCGATGTACTACATTGCGAAGCGATTGGCGTTCTATGTGCTGGCAGCGTTCGTCGCCATCACCGTCAACTTCTTCCTGCCGCGACTGACCCCGGGCGATCCGGCGTCGACCATCGTCGCCACCTATTCGACCTCGCTGAACGCCGAGTCGCTGGCGGCGCTGAAGGCGGCCTATGGGCTCACCGACGAGCCGCTGTTGCAGCAATACGTGACCTATCTGGGCAATGTGCTGCGCGGCGATTTCGGCCGCTCGCTCTCCAATTTCCCTGCGCCGGTGATGGCGGTGATCGGGGCCGGCTTCGGGTGGTCGATCCTCCTCGGTCTCACCTCGGTGCTGCTCAGTTTCGTGCTCGGCTCGGTGCTCGGCGCCGTCGCGGCATGGCGGCGCGGCGGCTGGTTCGATCGGCTGACCCCGCCGGTGCTGCTGTTTCTGGGCTCGTTCCCGTACTTCTTCCTGGCGCTGCTCTTGTTCTACGTCTTCTGCTTCAAGCTCGGCTGGTTCCCGATGGGCAACGCCTATTCGAGCGTCAACCCGCCGGCACTGAACCTCTCTGGGATCGGCGACATCCTGCTGCACCTGATCGCGCCGGCCTTCACCATTGTCCTGGTGTCGCTCGGGCCGTGGACGCTCAACATGCGTAACGCCATGATCGGCGTGCTCAGCGAGGACTACCTGACCCTAGCCGAGGCCAAGGGGCTGCCGCCGCGTCGGGTGCTGCTGTCGCATGCGGTGCGCACGGCGCTGCTCCCCAACATCACGGCGCTCGGCGCCGCGGTGGGGGCGGTGTTCTCGGGGCAGCTTCTGACCGAGATCGTCTTCACCTATCCCGGCCTCGGCTATGCGCTGATGCGCGCCGTCAGCGCCGTCGACTACCCGCTGATGCAGGCGCTGTTCCTCATCATCACCCTGTCGGTGCTGGCGGCGAACTTCCTCGTCGACACGCTCTACGTGCTGCTCGATCCGCGGGTGCGGACGGGCGGGGAGGCCTAGATGTCGCTCAGCGAAAGTTTTGGCGCGAGGGCGCGCCGGCAACTCCTCGGTTCGATCCCGGTGACGGTCGGGCTGGTCATTCTCGGGGCCCTGGTAGCGGCCAGCGCGCTGGCCCAGGTGCTGGCGCCCTACAATCCGAAGCGCGCCACCGGCGGCATCAACGAGCCGCCCTCGCTGACCCATCTGTTCGGCACCACCGGGCAGGGGCAGGACGTGTTGAGCCAGTTCCTTTATGGCGGGCAGAACACCCTGTGGGTTGCCTTCTCGATCGCCGTGCTGACGACGTTGCTGGCATTGATCGTGGCGCTTACCGCCGCCTATTTCCGCGGTTGGGTCGATGACGTGCTGACGCTGGTCACCAACGTCTTCCTCGTCATCCCCGGCCTGCCGCTGGTGGTGGTGCTGGCGGCGTTCCTGCCGCCCGGGCCGCTGACCATGATCATGGTGCTGACCATTACCGGCTGGGCCTTCGGGGCGCGCTTGTTCCGCTCGCAGGCGTTGAGCCTTCGGGAGCGCGAGTTCATCGCGGCGGCCGAGGATGTAGGCGAGAGCCGCTGGCGCATCGTCGCCATCGAACTCCTCCCCAATATGGGTTCGGTGGTCGCCGCCTATTTCGTCAACCAGGTGATCTTCGCCATCACCGCGCAGGCCTCGCTCGAGTTCCTCGGGCTCGGCGATGGCGGGCAGATCACCTGGGGTTCGATGCTGTTCTGGGCGCAGAACAGTTCGGCGCTGATCCGCGGCGCCTGGTGGACGTTCGTCGTCCCCGGCATGGCGATTGCGCTCACCGCTTTTTCGCTGGCGCTGATCAACAACGCGGTCGACGAGATCGGCAACCCGCGGCTGCGCGCCGACCGGCTGCTGCGAAAGGCCGGCGTCAGGAAACCGAGCGCCACGCTCATGACCCCGGTGAAGCGCGATGCTTGATCTGCCCGCCCTCGAGATCGTCGACCTCAGCGTCGGTTATGCCGGCGAGAACGGCATCATCCCGGCGGTCGACCGGGTGTCGTTCAACATCGCGCCGGGCGAGTTCATGGGGCTCGCCGGGGAATCGGGCTGCGGCAAGTCGACGATCGCGCAATCGATCCTGCGGCTGTTGCGGGCGCCGGGGATCATCACCGGCGGCGCGATCCGCATCGCCGGCAACGACATGCTGTCGGGAGACGACAACGCGGTGCGGGCGCTGCGCTGGCGCACCGCCTCGATCGTGCTGCAGAACTCCTTGACCTCGCTCAATCCGGTGAAGCGGATCGAGTGGCAGTTGCAGGAGGCGCTCAATCGCGGCGGTGCCGGAGTGAAGCGGACGCCGGCGGAACTGCTGCAGATGGTCGATATCGACCCGAGGCGCCTGCGCGCTTTTCCGCATGAGCTCTCGGGCGGGCAGCGGCAGCGCGTGGTGATCGCCATGGCGCTGGCGCTCGAACCCAAGCTGATCATCCTCGATGAGCCGACCACGGCGCTCGACGTGATCGTGCAGCAGGAGATCTTCGTGACGGTAAAGGCGCTGCAACGGCAGATGGGCTTTGCCGTGCTGCTGATCACCCACGATCTGCCGCTGCTGTTCGAAGTGGCCGACCGCATCGCGGTGATGAAGGACGGCAGGATCGTCGAGACGGCGCCCGTGGCCGAGTTCCGGCAGCACCAGCAGCACCCCTATTCGAAGGCATTGCTGACGGCGACGCCGAAGGTCGATTTCACCATCCCGCCGGTGGCGCGGCCGAAATCGGTGGCGCATCCGGTGCTGGAGACGGCGCACCTCACCAAGGCCTATGGCACCAACCCGCTCACCGGCCACTCGGCCCTGGTGGCGGTCAACGATGTGTCGTTCCGGCTGGCGCCGGGCGAGATCGTGGCGCTGGTCGGCGCTTCGGGCAGCGGCAAATCCACCTTCGGGCGGATCGTCACCGGGCTGACCCGGCCGAGTTCGGGCGATGTGCTGGTCGATGGCCGGACGCCGGTGCCGGTGTCGCGCCGCCGGCCGCACCAGCCGCGCGCCGCGCAGATGGTGTTCCAGGATGTCTATGGTTCGCTCAATCCGCTGCACACCATCGGCCATCACCTGCGCCGCGCGGTGATCTCGGCGCCCGGCGGCGACAAGGCCGATGTCGAGGGGCGAGTGGCGGCGCTCCTCACCGAGGTCGGTTTGACCCCGACTGCCAACTATCTCGACCGGCGGCCGCATGAGCTGTCGGGCGGGCAGCGCCAACGCGTCGGCCTCGCCCGGGCGCTGGCCGCTTCGCCCAAGCTCCTCGTGGCGGACGAGCCGGTGTCGATGCTCGACGTGTCGATCCGGCGCGACATCCTCAACCTGATCGCGCGGCTGCGCGACGAGCAGGGCGTCGCGGTTCTCTACATCACCCATGACGTGGTCAGCGCCGGCTACATCGCCGATCGCATCGCGGTGATGCATCGCGGCCAGCTGGTCGAGGAAGGACTGGCAAAGGCCGTTCTCGCCAACCCGCAGCATGCCTACACGCGCCAGCTCATTGCCGCCGTTCCCGGTGGCCTCGGGCTTGAAACCTCCAGCGCCAACCCGGTTCCCGTGTCATGACAGCAACCCATGTTCCCGAAATCCGTGTCGGCATCGACGGACGGAAATTTCCCCGCGCCGCCGAACTCGGCCCGCTCAAGCTGATCGAGCGCTGCGCCGAGCTCGGCCATGCCGGGGTGTTCTTCCGCACCGTGCTCGACGTCTCGCCGACGCTCGACCAGGGCTTCCTCGCCGCGGTGAAGCAGCGGGCCGACGAGCTCGGGCTCTACCTCGAAATGGGGCTGGGCAAGATCAACCCCTACAACACACCCGAAGCGCCCGAGGTCCGCGATGTCGGCAAGGGCGATTACCTGCTCGGCATGACCAGGATGATCGAGGCGACGACGGCCATCGGCTGCACGGCGCTGTGGGGCGATACCGCCAACTACCAGCGGCACGACTGGGGCCTGCATGCCATCGACCGCTACCGCACCGATGTCGATTGGCCCGACCAACTGGAGGCAACGCGCAAATTCCTCCTCAAGCTGAAGCCGGTGCTCAGGGACCGCGGCGCCACCATTGCGGTCGAGACGCATGAGGAGATCACCACGGCGGAGATCGTCCGGCTGGTCGAACAAGTCGGCGCCGATGCGCTGGGGGTGACGCTCGACCTCGCCAATGTGGTGGTGCGCGGCGAGGACCCGGTGGCGGCCACCCGCCGCGT
>JAEUMC010000388.1 GCA_016793415.1 Devosia sp.
CCGGCGATGTCGTTGGTCTTGGAGGCCACGGCGCGCAGCATCTGGGCGCCCATGTTCTCGAACTTGTCCTCGAGCTCGATCTCCTTGGCGACGGTGACGCCGTCCTTGGTGATGCGCGGCGCGCCGAACGACTTGTCGATCACGACGTTGCGGCCCTTCGGACCCAGCGTGACCTTCACCGCATTGGCGAGGATGTTGACGCCACGGACCATCTTGTCACGGGCATCGGTGGAGAATTTTACGTCTTTCGCAGCCATTGGAGGCGCTCCTTACGAGTTGGGGGGAGGGATCGGAACCGGCGGGAGCGCCTGGTTACGAGATCACGCCCATGATGTCGGATTCCTTCATGATCAGCAGGTCCTGACCATTGAGCTTCACCTCGGTGCCGCTCCACTTACCGAACAGGATCCGGTCGCCTTCCTTGACGTCCAGCGGGATGACCTTGCCGGCCTCGTCGCGAGCGCCCGGGCCGACCGAGACGATCACGCCCTCGGAGGGCTTTTCCTTGGCGGTGTCGGGGATGATGATGCCGCCAGCCGATTTCTCTTCGCTGTCGACGCGCCGGACGACCACGCGGTCGTGCAGGGGACGGAAAGCCATTTTTGCTCCTATCAGCAACTAAGTGATTTCGCGTCTGCTAGCACTCGTGATCGAGGAGTGCTAACAGCTGGCAGGGGATATAGGAGGGGGTCCAAAGCGAGTCAAGGACGAGCCGAGCCATACGATGAGGATGTGGCGGCTATGCGACGAACGCATGAAACGGGCCTGCTGCCGCCACGTTTGTGGTGCCGAGAGAAACCGTAAACCGCCCCGATGGTAAGTTGCAAAGCGCCGAGCTTGGCAGTACCTGAGGCCTCACAGATACCTCCGGAGCAGACGTGACCGTCGTCCAGTTCGATAGCCACCCCCGCAAATCCCCTGAAGCCTGGGTCGCCCCGCAGCTCGCGGTGATCGTTCCCAGCTACAACGAGCGCGAGAACGTCGCGCTCCTCTATGAGAAAGTCACGGCCGCCCTCGGCGCCACGCCATTCGAGTTCATCGTCGTCGACGACAATTCCCCCGATGGCACCTCCGAAGTGGTGCGCGAGATGGCGCGCCACCACCAGAACGTGCGCGGCATCCATCGACTCGGCCGCCGCGGCCTGAGTTCGGCAGTGGTGGAGGGCATTCTCGCCAGCGCGGCTCCGTATTTCGCCGTCATCGACGCCGATCTGCAGCACGACGAAACCATCCTGCCGCAGATGCTCGACAAGGCCATTGCCGGTGATCACATCGTCGTCGGCACCCGCTATGGCGGCGAAGGCAGCGTCGGCGACGGGCTGTCGCGCACTCGCGAGGCGGGCAGCCGCTTTGCCACCAGGCTCTCGAGTCTGGTCACCGGTAAGTCGCTCAGCGACCCGATGAGCGGCTTCTTCCTGATGCGGCGCAGCGTCTTCGACGAAGTCGCTCCCTCGCTCAGCGACGACGGATTCAAGATCCTGCTCGACATCATTGTCTCGGCCGGGCGCGCGCGTGCCCGCCAGGGCAAGGAGCTGCGCATCGGCGAGGTGCCCTACACGTTCCGCCCGCGCCATGCCGGTGAGAGTAAGATGAGCTCCATCGTCGTGGTGCAGTTTCTCGGCCTGATCGTTTCCAAGCTTTCGGGTGGCTTGCTGCCCACCACCTTCCTGCTGTTTGCGCTGGTCGGCGGTCTCGGCGTCGTGGTGCACATGGCCACGCTCTGGTTCACCCACGAGGCACTGGGCTTCAACTTCGTCTGGGCGCAGGTGGCGGCAACGCTGCTCGCCATGACCTTCAACTTCATGCTCAACAATGAGCTGACCTACGCCAACAAGAAGCTGCGCGGCTGGCGCTACCTCACCGGCATGCTCACCTTCTACGCCGTCTGTTCCATCGGCGCCCTGGCCAACGTCTCGGTCGCCAGCTGGATCTACGCCTATGACGGCCAGTTCTACGTGGCCGGCCTGCTCGGCGTGCTGATGAGCGTCGTCTTCAACTACTCCGTTACAAAGGTGTTCACATGGCGGTAAGCGCAGAACTCGAAATCAAGCTCCGCCGCACCGGTGGCGTCGGCCCCAACACCAAATGGGACTGGAGCCTTGTCGATGCCGAGGGCACGGTGGTGAAGAAGGGCTCGGCGCTGGGCGAAGAGGCTCGCGCCTTTGCGACGGCCAAGAAGGCCCGCGACAAGCTGAAGGGCTAGATCAGATCCCGCGGCGGCCATTGCTGGGCGCCGTGGATTGCGCGAAGCACGACGCACTCGGCGACCACTTGACCCGCACTTACTTTTCGCCGGCGGCGATACGTGCGCGAAGCTCAGCCCGCTTCTTGGCGAAGTAGGCCTCGACCTCTTCACCGGGGATCAGTGGGCGTGGGTCGTCGAGTGCCTCTTGGACTTTCGCGCGGAACCACGCGTCGTACTCATCCTCGG
>JAEUMC010000391.1 GCA_016793415.1 Devosia sp.
GTCGGATCGTACGAGACGTTGAGCAGGTTCTGGTCCTGGGCGCGGGCAGTGATTGCGCCGGTGAAGGCGAGCGCCACGGCGAGGCCGCCAAGCGCGAGAATTCTGGCCGTTCTCTTCATCATGTCCTCCTGGTGAAGATTAACTACCGTAACTCTACCTGGTTAGTCGGCATTCTCAAGGAAGCCGCAGGTTGCGGCGACACGACGGAGCGGAAAACCTTTCTCTGCGAAGGCTACCAGCAGCACCGTCATTGCGCAAACCTCGATTCCGCCCCTGTGGATGAGCATGACTTTGCGCGAGAATGAAACCGGGTTCAGCTGCGGGATCGGCAGCAGACGCGCAGGACTGGAGCTGGGGTTGCAGGGGCCGATAGGCCGGTGGCTGCGGGCGCACCGGCGTACTGAAGGTCGAGGGGACTAAGCCAGAACGTCGTTGGCGACCACCGCATCGGCCAGCGTGGTGCGGTCGAGCACTTCGCGGGTCGCGATGGTGACCCGGGCGAAGACGTGGCGGATTTCGCAGCTCGACTCCTCGGCGCAGTCGACGCAGCGGCGATAGGCGATCTTGGAAAGGCACGGCAGCGGCGCAATCGGTCCGTCGATCAGCCGCAGCACCTCGCCGAACGTCACCTGTTCCGGGGCCCGCAGCAGCACATAGCCACCCAGCCGGCCGCGGCGGCTCATCACGATGCCGGCGCGCTTCAGTTCGAGCAGGATCTGCTCGAGGAACTTCTTGGGAATCGCCTGGCCACGCGAAATCTCCGAGATCATCAGCGACTCGCCGGCCGGGATCTTGGTCAGGGCCACCAGCGCCCTCAGCGCGTATTTTGCCTTCTGCGAAATCATCGCGGGCGGAATCCGGAACGGCCGCCAACTCGACCGTCACCCTTGGCTATAGCCTTGTCGGCGTGAACAAACCATTGCCCAAAGTGGGCAAGCTCACGCCTTCTCTTCTTCGACGGCCGGTGGCGGGACTTCCGGGTTGAACGGACTGCCCGCCGTGGTTGCCGGCCGAACCGGCCGCGGTGCCGCTGCTGCGGGGAGCGTCGGCTCCACCACAACGCCGGCCTCCGGTTCGACCTCGACGACCGGCTCGGGCGCCGCATCGAGCGCTTCGAGTTCCGCGATGTCCTCGGCCTCGACCGCTTCCTGGTCAGGTTCGGCTGCAGCGTAGGGCAGCTCGTCGGGCTCCTCGCCGTATGACGAGACCAGGGCCGGTGGCTCCGCCGGACCGCTGTCGGGGTGCTGTACCTCGGCCTGCGCCGCCTCGATCGCCTCGGCGAGGAGGTTCGGGTCCGACGGTAGTCTTGGCGCTGCCAGACCGGCGGCTGCCAGCGGTGCCAGCACGGATTCGACCGCATCGGAGGCCGTGATCTCGGCAACTGCCTGGCTGTCGCGACTGATCACATCGACCATGCCGAGGCCGATCTCGCGCTCGCCCAGGATCACCACATTGGCGCCGAGCGACTTGAGGTGCGTCTCTTCCTCATCGGAATGGGCGCGGGCCACGATCAGTACATTGGGGTTCTGCTTGCGGGCCTGCTCGACCGCCTGTCCGGCCTCGAAGGCGTTGGGAATGGCGATCACCACGGTTGTCGCCCCGGCGACATTGGCGAGCGTCAGCACCTTGGAGGCAGCGGCGTTACCGACCACCACCTCGATGCCCAGTGCGCGCGCCGCGTTGACCCGGCCTTCGGCATCCTCGACCACGAGGAACGGCGTCTTCGCTTCGAGCAGTGCTTCGCCGACCACCGAGCCGACGCGACCGAAGCCGACGATGATGACATGGCCGGATTGGCCGGTGGGAACCTGCGTCGGTTCGGTTTCCGGGGCCGCCTCGGGTGCGGCGACGCGCGGCGTGCTCGCCACCAGGTCGGGCTCCGTCCGCTCGGCGGGGCCACCGCCCGCAAAAGCCTCGGTCGGCCGGCCGAAGCGGCTTTCCAGGGTCGGACGCAGCAGATCGAGCACGAAGAAGATCACCGGGTTGAGGATGATCGAAATGATCGAGCCGGCGAGGATCAGGTCGCGTCCCTCCACCGGCAGGATACCGAGCCCGACGCCGAGCGCGGCCAGGATGAACGAGAACTCGCCGATCTGCGCCAGGCTGGCCGAAATGGTCAGCGCCGTACCCACCGGACGCTTGAACGCCACCACGATCAGGAACGCCAGTACCGACTTGCCGACGAGGATGATGAACACCGTCCCCAGCACCGGCAGCGGATCGGTGACGACGATCATCGGATCGAACAACATGCCGACAGCGACGAAGAACAGCACCGCGAAGGCGTCGCGCAGCGGCAGGCTTTCCTGCGCCGCGCGGTGGCTGAGTTCACTTTCCGAGAGGATCATGCCGGCAAAGAAGGCGCCGAGCGCCAGCGACACGCCAAACAGGTAGGCGGCGCCCGCTGCGACGCCCAGCGCGATGGCCAGCACGGCCAGGCGGAACAGTTCGCGGCTGCCGGTATGGGCGGTGTAGTGCAGGATGAACGGGATCACTCGGCGCCCCACCACCAGCATGAAGCCCACGAATGCCGCGAGCTTCACCACCGTCACCGCAAGGATCCCGAACAGGTCGAGCTGGATGCCGGAGATGTTCTCGACGAAGTCGACGAACGGATCGTGCAGCGCCGCCCCTTCGACCCCGTTGATCGAGGCAATGGCCGGGATCAGTACCAGCGCCAGCACCATGGCGAGGTCCTCGACGATCAGCCAGCCGACGGCAATGCGGCCGCGTTCGCTGTCCACCATATGCCGATCCTGCAGCGCCTTGAGCAGCACGACGGTCGAGGCGACCGACAGGGCGAGCCCGAAGATCAGCCCGGCGCCGAGCCCCCAACCGAGCAGCGTCGCCAGCCCCAGCCCCATGATGGTGGCGCCGCCGATCTGTACGATCGCGCCGGGAATGGCGATGGCTCGCACGCTGAGCAGGTCCTTGAGCGAGAAATGCAGGCCCACGCCGAACATTAAGAGGATCACGCCGATCTCGCTGAGCTCGGTGGCGAGTTCGGCATCGGCGACGAAGCCGGGGGTGAACGGCCCCACCAGCACGCCGGCCACGAGGTACCCGACGAGCGGCGGCATGCGGAAGCGGTTGGCGATCGCGCCGAGGATGAACGCCAGTACCAGACCCGCAACGATCGTCGAGATCAGGGGTGTACTGTGCGGCATCGGCGAAACCTCCGGCGGGAATTACCCTGAAGCTGGTTGAAGCGGTGAGAGCCCTGAAGATGGGGCAATCACCGGCCCCCTGCAACCCAATCAGACCGGGAAAACTGCGGCAAAATCATGTGAGTGCGGGAGAATCGCTTGGACTTTCGTCGAAAGCGCGTTTTCTCTCTCGCCGCCCGGCGGTCAGCCGGCCATCACCAGCTTGATCTCGCCGAACGCCGGCGCGCCGGCGATGGCCGCCGGCACTTCGTCGAGGCCGATGCTGCGGGTAATCAGCCGGTCCAGCGACAGGGCGCCCACGGCGATCAGTTCGGCGGCGCGCGGATGGGTCAGCGGGTTGAGCCAGGCGCTTTCGAGCCGCAGCTCCTTGGTGAGCAGTTCGAACGGCGCCAGCAGCACCTGTTCGCCGTCCGGCACCACCCCGAACAGCACCACAGTGCCGCCGCGCCGGGCCACCGCGATGGACTGCCGGACCGTCTCGCCGACCCCGGCACACTCGAACACCACATCGGCGCCACGCGGCAGGATGGCGTGGATCGCCGCCACCGGATCGGCGCCCGCATCGACCACATGATGCGCCCCGAGCTCGCGCGCCAGCGCGCGCCTCGGTTCCTGCCGGGTCGACAGCACCACCGTGCCGGCCCCCGCCAGGAGCGCCAGCTCGACCATCAGCAGCCCGATCACCCCGCCGCCGAGGATCACCACCGACGCACCCGGCGCGATGCGCGCCACATCGATGGCATGCAGGCAACATGAGACCGGCTCGCAGAACGCTCCATGCAGCGGATCGAGCCCGGGCGGCAGCGCCACGGCCTGCCCGGCAGGCACCAGCACGAATTCGGCAAAGCCACCATCGCGATGGACCCCGATGGCGCTGAGCCCGGCACAGAGGTTGGGACGGCCGCCAACGCAATCGTCGCAGCGGCCGCAGGAAATATTGGGGTCGCCGGTGACCCGGGTGCCGATGCGGAAGCCCTCCACCGCCTCGCCCGCTTCCTCGACGATCCCCGAGAATTCGTGCCCGAGCGTCACCGGCTTGGCGGTCGGGAACTCGCCGCGGAACATGTGACGATCCGAGCCGCAGATGCCGCAGGCTTCGACTCGCACCAGGAGGTCATGCGGACCGGGGACCGGCCGCGGCACCTCCTCGACGATCAGCCGCTCCGGTGCATGTAGCCGTACTGCCCGCATCTCTATGCCCTCCTGATCAAGCCATCATGCGGTATGGCTGGCGCAATGTCTCCACTTCACCAGATCCCCGGCGCAGGTCAGGGCATCAGATCATCAACCGGTCGATCTTTTCGGCGAGCCTGGTGTCCTTTTCGGTGAGCCCGCCGGCCGAATGGGTGCTGAGCGTGATGCGCACCTTGTTGTAGACGTTCGACCATTCCGGATGATGGTCCATCTTCTCGGCGGCCAGCGCCACGCGGGTCATGAACGAGAAGGCTTCCGAGAAGGTCTTGAACTTGAAATCGTGGCTGATCGCATCGGCCTGCGGATCGTAGATCCAGCCGTTGAGCTTCAAGAGGGCGGCTTCGCGTGCGGCAGGCTCGAGCTTTTCGACCATTATGATTTTCCTCTTTGCAACGAGTCGGGAGATTGAGGCCGCATAACGCCCGATCCGTGGCAAAGGGTCCGGCGCCCCGCCCGGGACGCCGGATCGGTTCAGGCGGCCAGCGCTGCCGCGTCACCCGGCACGATGCGCGAGACATGGCCCCGTTCGATCCCGCCGGCGTCGAGGTAACCGATGCGGCCGGGCTCGACATCGATCTGCCAACCGGCGCTCGGACCATCGATCCAGTCGACATGATAGCCGGTGTCGGTGAGCCGCCACTGGCCGGTGCACCGGGTGCCGTCGGGCAGCGCCATGAACGCTTCATCGGCGGTGCGATAGTAGATCGCCGCCTCCTTGCCCGGCGCCATCTCGACATAATGTGTGCTGCCCACCAGCAGCGCAGTGAGGGTGTTTTTGTCCTTGATGATCATCTGTGCATCCTTTGAGCGCCTGCTGGCGACCGGCGCCATGCCGTGCTAGTCAAGCGACTTGACGATCTAATGGCAGGAGCGAATTTGGTCAAGTCTCTTGACGATGATCTCGCCAGTATCGACCATATCGGCCTCGCCTTGTGGCGGGCGGCGCATGACTGGCGCAATCGCATGCGGGCGGAACTGGCAGCCCGCGGCTATCCCTGGCACCAAAGCGCCGCCGGCGAGGTGCTGGCGCATCTGGGCCCTTCCGGCATCTCGCAGGCGGTGCTGACCGAGCGGATGGGGCTCAGCAAGCAGGCGGTGCAGCAACTTGTCGACCAGCTCGAGGCACAGGGCGTGGTCACCCGCGTTCCCGATCCCGCCGACGGCCGCGCCAAGCGCATCGTCCTCACCGAACTGGGCCTTGCCGACTTCGCCGAACGCAACCGGGTGAAGCGGCTGATCGAGACGCAGTATCGCGAAAAACTCGGGCCGCAGGCCTTCGCAGCGCTCGAGGCGGCACTGGCCAGGCTGGCGGAGTGACCGCCTTCCGCCGCTGATCCCTAGATTGCGAGCAAAGAGCCCAACAAAGCATAAACCATTCCCGCAATTGCTCAGCTGGAACAGCCTTCTGCACACGCCCATAAGGGGCGCCGCGCACTGGCATGAAAGCAGGCATTAACGCCTCGCCGGGCACAATCATCACACCTTGGTGAGGTCTATGTTCGAGCCAGCGCACAAGTCACTGCCGCCTGTCGACTATGTTTCGATGATCCGGTCGCTTTACGCGGACCGGCGCGTCATGATGCTTGGCGCGTTGTCGTCGGCGCTCGTCGCCGCGGTCGCCGGCATTGAAGGCAGCTCCTGGGTCCTGCTCGCCGTCGCCATCGGTTTCGCCATTGTCGGCATCGCCCGCGACATCGACATGCGCGCCTTCGAGCGCGCCGACCTCGCCGATGACGATGTCCAGACCGCGACCCGCTGGGAGGCGCGCGCCACCATCGGCGCCGCCGCCATCGCCGGGCTCTATGCCTTCTGGATGAGCTACAGCTTCCTCGTGGTGAACACCCCGTTCGCCGAGATGAGCTCGCTTTCGGTCACCGTCGCGGTACTGGTGGGCGTCGCGGGCCGCAACTTCGCGATCGACCGGCTGGTCACCAGCCAGGTGATCCTGATCGGCGCCGGCATGGCCGTCGGCATGCTGTTCGACGGCGCCCTGCACACGGCCATGCTGAGCGTGGTGCTGATCGCCTTCGTCGTCTCGCTGCGCAAGGTTTCTGCCAACATCCGCGCCATCCTGCTGCGCGCCGTGCACGGGCGTATCGAAGCGACGCGCCTCGCTTCCGAGCTCGATACCGCGCTCGAGACCATGCAGCACGGGCTCTGCATGCTCGACGAGAACGGCCTCATCGCCGTCGCCAACGATCGCGCCGAGCTGGTGTTTTCGAGTTTCATGCCCGGCAACTGGGCCGGCCGGCCGTTCGCGGCGATGATCTCGGCCGCGGCGGCGCGCGGCACCATCCCGCAGCGCTCGGCCAGCCAGCTGATGGACACGGTCGATGCCGGCGATGGCGGCAAGGTGGTGCTGCGCCTCGCCGACGGGCAGTTCTGCGAAGTCACCGTGTCGTCGCGGCTCGACAAGACGGTGCTGCTGTTCGAGGACATCACCGAGCGCGTCAAGGCCGAAGAGCGCATCAACTACATGGCGCATTACGACACCCTGACCGGGCTGCCGAACCGCGCCTATTTCACCGAGCAGGTCGAAGCCGACCTGGAGCGCCGCCGCCACCATGGCGACAAGCGCCCCAACGACATGGCCATGCTGATGATCGTCGACATCGACGACTTCAAGCATGTCAACGACACCCTGGGTCACCTGATCGGCGATCGCGTGCTGATCGAGACCTCCGAGCGGCTCACTCGCGTACTGGGCCGCGACAGCCTGGTGGCCCGGCTGGGCGGCGACGAGTACGTGGTCTACCGCTCGGGCGGCGTGCAGCTGAGCGACACGGTCACCGACCCCGAGGCGATCCTCGGCGGCTTCCGCGGCCCGTTCGAGGTTGAAGGCGAGGTGTTCTCGGTCAACGTTTCGGTCGGCGTCGTGACCCTCACCGACGGCAGCGACGATCTCGATGCGCTGATGACCAAGGCCGACCTCGCGCTCTACAAGGCCAAGGCGCTCGGCAAGGGCCGCAGCCAGGTGTTCCACGACGAGATGGACACCGACTACCGCTATCGCCAGCGGCTGAAGGCCGAACTGAAGCAGACCGTCGCCGATGGCGCCCTGTCGCTGGTGTTCCAGCCGATCGTCGATCTGAAATCGAAGCGTGTGGTGAGCTGCGAGGCGCTGGCGCGCTGGCACCATCCCGAGCTCGGCTCGATCCCGCCCTCGCTGTTCATCCCGATCGCCGAAGAGACCGGCCTCATTTCCGAGATCAGCCGCTGGGTGCTGGCGACTGCGACCGCCGAATGCCGCAACTGGCCAGAAGAGGTCTCGGTCTCAGTCAACATCTCGGCCCGCGACTTCCGCAACTCCGACGTCGCCGCCATGGTCAAGGCGGCCCTCGTCAGCTCCGGCCTCGCGCCGCACCGGCTGGAGATCGAGGTCACCGAGACGGCGGTCATCGAGGAGCGCGCCGCCGCCACCAAGATCCTCGCCAAGCTGGCCAAGCAGGGCATCGGCATCGCGCTCGACGATTTCGGGACCGGCTATTCCTCGCTGAGCTACCTGCAGGCCCTGCCCTTCACCAAGCTGAAGATCGACCGCAGCTTCGTCATGGATATTGCCGAGAACCCGCGCTCGCTGAAGCTGCTTTCGAACGTCGCCCAGCTCGGCAAGGACATCAACCTGACCGTCACCGCCGAGGGCGTCGAGACCGAAGAGCAGCTCAACCTGATCGCCACCCATTCCAAGGTCGATCAGATCCAGGGCTACCTGTTCGGCGTGCCGCTGCCGCGCCGCGAAGTCGCCGAGCTCATCGACCGCATGGCGGCCCGCGCCACGCTGGAGCGCGTGCTGACCGTCGGGACGACAAACCGCAAACGTGGTTAAGACGCCTAAAGTCTTCTGACATCTCAGGGATTCGACGCCAATAGTGCGCCAGTCCGTGCTTATGCGTAGGCGGCGCGGCGGCCGTGCGCATTTGGCAATTTTATTATGCCTAACGAAAGGTTAAACTCTCTTCGAAAGTTGCGGAGTTCCCTATGCGTTCGGACGTGGAAGGTTCGGCAGCGACGTCGGCTGCTCCGGTGTCTCGCTTCGCCGGCACGCTGATGGAGATACTGGACCGCGTTGAGTATTCGCGCGTCCGCATGGATGTCACCGACAATCCGATCTATCGCCTGCGCTACGAAGCTTATCGTCGCGAAGAATCCGTGCCGTTCAACGATGCCGGCATTGTGGTCGACGATCTCGACACTGCGCCCAATGGCATGAGTTTCGGTGTTCACATCGACGGTGAGCTGGTCAGTTCTATCCGGCTGCATCACGTCAGTGCCAAACATCCTTTCGGCCCGTCGATGAAGAGTTGCCCTGACGTGCTCGAGCCGCTGCTCGCCCGCGGCGAAACCTTCATCGACCCCTCGCGCTTTACCGCCGACTACGAAGCTTCGCTCGCCTACCCGGCG
>JAEUMC010000394.1 GCA_016793415.1 Devosia sp.
CCAAGCAGCTCTACATGTCCGGTGGCCAGGTCACCGCGCCGATCGTGTTCCGCGGTCCCAACGGCGCCGCAGCGCGCGTCGGCGCCCAGCACAGCCAGGACTATTCCGCCTGGTACAGTCACGTTCCGGGCCTGCATGTCGTCGCCCCGTTCAGCGCTGCCGATGCCAAGGGCCTGCTCAAGGCGGCCATCCGGTCCAACACCCCTGTGGTGTTCCTCGAGAACGAAATCCTCTACGGCTCGACCGGCCTGGTGCCAAAGGTCGATGACTACGTGCTGCCGATCGGCAAAGCCCGCATCGCTCGCCAGGGCAAGGACGTCACCATCGTCTCCTTCTCCATGGGCATGCGCTACGCCACCCAGGCGACCGAGAAGCTGGTGGCCGCCGGCGTCGACGTCGAGCTGATCGATCTCAGGACCCTGCGTCCGATGGACACCAGGACCGTGATCGAGTCGGTCAAGAAGACCGGTCGGCTCGTCACCGTCGAGGAAGGCTGGCCGCAGGGCGGCGTCGGCGCCGAACTCTCGGCGGTCGTTACCGCCGAGGCGTTCGACTATCTCGACGCACCGCCGACCCGCGTCACCGGCAAGGATGTCCCGATGCCATACGCCGCCAACCTCGAGAAGCTGGCTTTGCCGAGCGTCGACGAGGTCGTCGCGGCGGTGAACGCCGTGACCTATCGGAGCTGACCTGATGGTCGCCGACGCCGAGCTCGATCGGAAGTTTCTCGATGCTGCCTACGAGGAGGCCCAACTGGGTCTCTCCGAAGGCGGCATCCCGATTGGCTCGGTACTGGTGCGCAACGGCGAGATCATCGGCCGCGGCCACAACCGGCGCGTGCAGAAGGGTGATCCGATCCTGCACGGCGAAATGGACGCGATCCAGAACGCCGGCCGGCAGCGCACCTACAAGGATGTGACCTGCTACACCACGCTCAGCCCCTGCATGATGTGCACCGGCACCATCATCCAGTTCGGCATTTCCCGCGTGGTGGTGGCAGAATCGAAGAATTTCAAAGGCTTCCAGGATGTCCTGTCACTGGCCGGCGTTGACGTGGTGGACTACCACGAGCAACGCTGCGAGCACATGATGGCGGATTTCATCGAGAAGCATCCGCAACTCTGGAACGAAGATATCGGCGAGTAAGGCACCATGAGCATCAACATCACCATGCCCGCGCTCTCTCCCACCATGGAAGAAGGCAAGCTCGCCAAGTGGCACGTCAAGGAAGGCGACAGTGTCTCCTCCGGCGACGTGATCGCCGAGATCGAGACCGACAAGGCGACGATGGAAGTCGAGGCCGTCGATGAAGGCAAGATCGGCAAGATCGTCGTCCCCGAGGGCACCGAGAACGTCAAGGTCAACGCCGTGATCGCGGTGATCCTCACCGAGGGCGAGACCGCCGCCGACGTGAAGACCCCGGCTCCAGCCGCTGCACCGGCCAAGACGCCCGAGCCGGCAAAGGCCGAAGCTCCGGCCGCAGCGGCTGCGCCCGCTCCGGCCGCTGCCCCGGCTCCCGCAGCCAAGCCAGTTGCCGCGCCCGCAACCAACGGGGCTCGCGTCTTTGCCTCGCCGCTGGCCAAGCGCCTCGCCAAGGAAGCTGGCATCGAGCTCGGTGCCATCACCGGTTCCGGCCCGCATGGTCGTGTGGTTCGTTCCGACGTCGAGGCCGCCAAATCCGGCAAGGCGCCGCTCAAGGCCGCTCCGGCTCCCGCTGCAGCCGCGGCCTCTGGTGGTGCCGCTCTCGCCGGTGGCATGAGCAAGGCCCAGGTGATGGCGCTCTATCCCGAGGGCAGCTACGACATCGTCCCCAATGACGGCATGCGCAAGGTCGTTGCGGCACGCCTCACCGAGGCCAAGCAGACCATCCCGCATTTCTATCTGTCGCTCGATTGCAAGATCGACGCGCTGCTCGAAGCTCGTGAGCAGATCAATGCCGCAGCGCCCGTCAAGGACGGCAAGCCGGCCTACAAGCTCTCGGTCAACGACTTCGTCATGAAGGCCTGGGCTGCGGCGCTGATGAAGGTGCCGACCGCCAACGCCACCTGGGCGGGTGACTCGATCCTCTATCACAAGCATGCCGACGTGGCGGTCGCGGTTGCGGTGCCGGGCGGGCTGTTCACCCCGGTGGTCAAGGCCTGCGATACCAAGTCGCTGCGCCAGATCTCCGACGAGGTGAAGGATCTCGCCGGTCGCGCCCGTTCCAAGAAGCTGATGCCGCAGGAATACCAGGGCGGCACTTCGTCGGTCAGCAACCTGGGCATGTATGGCATCAAGAACTTCCAGGCCGTCATCAACCCGCCGCACGGCACCATCCTAGCGGTCGGCGTCGGCGAGGAACGGGTTTATGTCGAGAAGGGCCAGATCAAGACGGCCAGCTTCATGACCGTGACGCTCAGCTGCGACCACCGCGCAGTCGACGGCGCGCTCGGCGCCGAAGTGCTGGCGGCGTTCAAGGGCCTGATCGAAAACCCCGTGATGATGCTGGCTTGAGGGCAGTGATGCGGTTCCTCACATCGTTGGTTGTCTGCGTTGCGGCCCTGTGTGTCGCGACCAGTACCAGTGCCCTGGAGCTGGTCGTGCGCGACATCGACAAGGGACTGGCCAACGCGCTGTTCTACGGCAGCAAGGCTCAGGCCGAAGGCTATGTGAGCGGCTACACCGTGCTGCTGAAGATGGGACAGCAGCCGTCGTACCTGCGGCGGCGCCTGGAATTCTCCAGCAACGCTGTGCTGTACTTTGCCAAGGGTGGGACCTTGCTCGCCTGGTCGGGGCAGTCGCCCCAGGTCCAGGCCGGGACCTGGCGCATCATGCGTGGCGGTAATTTCAACGAAGTCTGCGTCGAGTTTGCCAAGGGGCGGGGGCAGCCCGCCTGCGCATCGCCTCTGTCCGGTGGAATGAGCTGGATGAAGCAGAGCACGCCGGGCAATCCGTTTGGGCTCAAGGCGGGAGCAGCCGTGCCGTTCAAGTTTGGCACCGCCGGCGTCAGCCTGCAGAAGATTGCTGCAAAGTTCCCGTGAGGCCGCTGTGAAGACCATCCTCGCCTTTGGCGACAGCCTGACATTCGGCGCCAATCCGATTACAGGCGGCCCGCGCCATCCTTACGAGGACCGCTGGCCGACCGCTCTCGAGCGCGCGCT
>JAEUMC010000432.1 GCA_016793415.1 Devosia sp.
CATGGTCAGCGCGATGAACATGGTGACGAAGTAGACGGCGGTCAGAAAGCCGTTGATGGCGAAGCGCCAGGGCGCCGGCGGGAAGGCGAATTTCTGCCGCGCCATGCCGAAGGCGAACACCCCCATCAGCAGCGCCGCGAGGACGAAACGCAGCGCGTTGAGCGGTACCGCGTGGATATAGGGGACGGTCAGCGCGCCGAAAGTGAACGAGCCGGCGATCAGCGCCGCGAACAGCAGCATGGCGAGATGCGACAGCACCCGCTGCCGCCTCGCGCTGCTCATTTCGATGCTGGTGTCGGCAACGCTCACGGTCGGCCTAGAGCGCGTAGGCGATGACCAGCAGGAAGGCGCCGGTCAGCCCGCTGTTCATGATGAACGACTGCACATGCGGCTTCTGCTCCTCGCCCGAAAACTCCCAGAACGGATGGAACAGCGCCGTCGCCAGCACCAGGAACAGGATCAGCGCCAGCCCGCCGAGCACCCCGGCAAACGGCACGAACGGCGCCAGCACGACCAATGCGCCGCCGACGATCTGCAGGGCCACGCCGAACTTCGCCGCCGTCTCGGGCTGGGTCACCTTCCGGCCGGCGAGGAAGCTCGCGAGGCCCGGAATGGCCTTGATGTTGCGGATGCCGAAAACCACGAAAGCGCCACCCAGCAGCAGGTGGGCAAGAAAGAACAGAGTCGAGAACATGCGCGAAGCTCCTCGGTGCGCCGAAGCGCTTTCACGAAAGTCGGGAGACTTTCGGTTTCGAAAGCGCGACCAATCAAAGATCGGGGCACGTCACCGTTTGCGACACGGCGAGTGCCCTAGTTACAGGACAACGACGCACGAGGCAGGCCGGAATCGACACCGGCCCACCAGATTCGTGCGGGCTGTTACGCGGCAGCCGGCTCCGGCGCCACGGCATGCAGTGTCCGCAGCCCCACCGTGACGCGGTTCCACACGTTGATGGTGCTGATCGCCACGGTGATGTTGGCGATCTGCTCCTCGGTGAAATGCTGTTGCAGCGGTTCGAACGCTTCGTCCGGCGCCCGCGAGTCGGCGAGCAGGGTCAGCGCCTCGGTCCATGCCAGCACGGCTCGCTCCGCATCGCTATAGACCGGCGACTCCCGCCACACGTTGACCAGGTTGATCCACTGGTCCGACAGTCCACTATGGCGTGCCTCCTTGATGTGCATGTCGACGCAATAGGCGCAGCCATTGATGTGCGAGGCGTAGAGCTTGATCAGGTGGATGTAGCGGGCTTCGAGGCCGCTCTCCCTGACCACGAAACGGTCGAGCGCCGCTACGGCGCGGTATGCGTCGGGCGCAACCTTGGTGATGTCGAGTCGAGCTCGCATGACAACAGTCCTTTGCTTTGTGAAGGGGTTAGCCGGCGGCCGGACGCCGCTCGTGCTGTTCACGGAAGGCGCAGCTGCGCCCTTCGATGGCGTTGCCCAGTTCGGTTCCGGGGTTATGAGCGAGATCGGCAATGCTGACCTTGCGCAGCTCGTCGCGATAGGCGCGCTCGGCCTTGAGCATCGCGGCGGTGACGGCACATGGCTTGGCGAAGTATTTCGCCGGCAGCGGCGCGGGACCACGCTGCCTGATCTCGCTGCAGCGGAACGCCGGTCCTGCGCCTTCCAGCGCCACCACCACATCCAGCAGGCTGATCTTGTCTGCTGCCCGCCCCAGCCGATAGCCGCCGCGCGGCCCCGGCACCGAGCTCAGCAGCCCCGCCCCGGCCAGCGCCTGCAGGTGTTTGAGCAGGTAGCTGGTCGAAACCCCGTGGTACTCGGCCAACGCCGCCGCCGGCATGGCGCCGTCCGGCTGCAGCCCACTCAGCATCAGCATGCAGTGGATGGCTTGCTCGACCCCGTCGCCCAGCTTCATCGTTCGACTCCAAATCGTGGATAATTCATATCTATGATTAAGGCGGGAGTCCAGCCCCGTCGGCAAGCTCGACGAGGTCAGGCCGCAGCGGCGACGGTAGGCGAATCCGCGAAGACGAAGGCGTGGCCGGGCAGGGCCTTGGCACGGTAGAGCGCGGCATCGGCCGCCGCGACCAGACGGGTACGGTCGTCGCCGTGCTCGCTACCCATGGCGATGCCGATGCTGGCGCCGATCTGGATCTGCGTCGTTCCCAGTCGCACCGGTTCGCTCAGCGCCACGCCGATATCGGCGGCCAGCTCTGCGAGCTCGGCGCGCGAGGTCGGTGGCAGCCGCAGGAAGGCGAACTCGTCGCCCCCGATCCGTGCCACGCAGTCGCCGTCGCGCGCGAGGCCCTTCAGCCGGTCGGCGACGATGCACAGCAGGTCGTCGCCGGCGCCGTGGCCGAAGCTGTCGTTGACGTGCTTGAAGCCGTCGAGGTCGAGATAGAGCAGGGCCGGTCCCTGACCCGACAGCGACAACTGCCGGTCGAAGCCGAGCCGGTTGTGGAGCCCGGTCAGCGCGTCGCGGGCCGCAAGTTCCTGCGCGGCCCGGCGCCGCGCTTCGAGCAGCCGCGCCAGCCGATAGAGCCGGTTGAGCACGAGGGCGATGCCGCCCAGGAACAGCGCGCTGGCCAATAGCCGGATCGGCGCCAGGTGCTGTGCCAGTTCGGTACCGGGCCGGCGTGGCGTCCACATCAGCTGGCTCGACGAGCCGGGAACCGCGATGGCCACCTCGCCCGGCCGGATCTCGGCCGGTGCGCCGAACCGTGCGCCGTTCAGCACAAAGTCCCGCGCCAGGCGGGTGGCGCCGGCCGCGTCGGGTTGCCCGTCGCGCAGCACTGCGGCGAGCGCCACCTGCGCCCGCTCGGTCTCGGCGCTGACCGCCGTCGCATTGATCGAGACGATCGAGT
>JAEUMC010000494.1 GCA_016793415.1 Devosia sp.
ACGCTGTTCCTCGACGAGATCGGCGACATGCCGATGGATGCCCAGACCCGCCTGCTGCGCGTGCTGCAGGAGGGCGAGTACACCATGGTCGGCGGGCGCACGCCGATCAAATCGAACGTCCGCATCGTCGCTGCGACCCATCGCGATCTGAGCCAGATGATCCGCCAGGGATTGTTCCGCGAGGACCTTTATTACCGGCTGAATGTCGTGCCGATCCGCCTGCCGCCGCTGCGTGAGCGCGTCGATGACATCAACGACCTGGTGCAGCATTTCCTGCGCGCTGCACAGCGCGAGGGTGAGCCGGTCAAGACCATCTCTGCCGACGCCATCCGGCTGATGCACAACTATTCCTGGCCCGGCAACATCCGCGAACTGGAGAACCTGGTTCGCCGGCTGTCGGCCCTCTACGCCGACGAGAACATCTCGCTCGAGATCGTTCAGAGCGAACTCAACCTCGCCGATCGGCAGCCGGTGCAGACTGCGAGCGGGCCAGTGGATGTGTCGACGGCGGTCGAGACCCACGTCGCCCAGGTGCTGCGCGAGTACGAACCGAACCTGCCGCCGGCCGGGCTTTACCAGCGCGTGCTCGATCGGGTGGAAGCGCCGCTGATCGCCATGGCGCTCAATGCCTGCGGCGGCAACCAGATCCGGGCGGCCGATCTGCTCGGCCTCAACCGCAACACCTTGCGCAAGAAAATCCGGGCCCACTCGATCGAGATCGTCAAGCAGTCCCGCCGCCAGGGGTGATCAGCCGGCTGATACATCACATTGCTGGGCGGCCCTGAGACGGCTGTTGCGAAAATGCATCGACGGGACTAATCAAGCCGGTGAGTTGCTTTGGCGCCACTCCCTGGTGTCACATTTCGGCAACAATTGTCTTGAAGGGTGAATCGGTGGGTTAGGCCGCCCACGTTTTCGTCCACAACCCGGCTTCTGGATGCACGACGCAACGCTCGCCAGCGACGCACCACCTGAGTCGATTCCCGCTCCGTCCCCGGCACGGACCCGTCCGCTGCTGTTCGGGGATACTGGTCGCAAGGCCATCCGCACCATCGGCCTGATCATCGTGCTGCTGTCGGTGTTCGTGTCGTCGGGGTCATTCCTGATCATGACCGGCGCCACCGACATCGAGCCGACCCCCGAGGTCTGGACGATCATCTGGGTGATCAACGGCCTGCTGGTGGTTTCGGTGGTGGCGCTGGTGCTCACCGAGGCAACGCTGCTGGTCCAGGCCCGGGTGCAGGGCCAGGCAGGTGCGGGCCTGCAGGTCCGCATGGTGGCGATGTTTGCCACTGTCGCCGCCGTGCCCGCCTTGCTGGTGGCCGTGGTCGCGATGATCTCCCTGAACCAGGGGCTCGATCAATGGTTCTCCGAGCGCACCCGCACCATGGTGGAAAGCTCGCGCCTCGTCGCGCGGTCCTATCTGCTCGAGCATTCGCAGGTGCTGCGCGACGACATCATCTGGGTCGCCAACGAGCTCGAGCAGGCACGCGGGACGTTCGAAACCGACCGCACGAAGTTTCAGCGCATCCTGACCGCACTGGCGGTGACCCGCTCGCTGCCCTTCACCTCGCTGATCTCGGCTGATGGCGACACGTTGATGAAGGCGCAGATCAATGCGCCGGGCACTGCGCCGCGCGTGCCCGCCGGCCTGACGCAGGGCGTGGTCGAGGGGACGCCCACGGAAATCGGCCCAGGGCGCACAAATCTCGTCGGCTCCGTGGTGAAACTGCGCGGCTACGACAACACTTACCTGTTCGTGGCGCGCCCGGTTGATCCGGAGGTGCTCGAGTTCACCCGGCTCACCGACGCCAACATCACCGAATACCGCAACTACGAGAGCAACCGGCTGGTTTTCCAGATCACCTTCACGCTCATGTACATCGGTATGGCGCTGGTGCTGCTGCTTGCCGCCGTGTGGATCGGTATTGCCCTCGCCAATCGCTTCGTCGATCCGATCCGAAACCTGATGATTGCCTCGAGCCGCGTCTCGGAAGGCGATCTCGACGTGCGCGTGCCGGTACAGGAGGGCAGGGGCGACCTGCGCGATCTCTCCAACCGCTTCAACACCATGACGCAGCAGTTGAAGACGCAGCGCGTCGCACTGGTCGAGGCCAACGAGACCAACGAGAAGCGCCGCCAGTTCACCGAGGCCGTGGTGGAGGGCGTGTCTGCCGGCATCGTCGGGCTCGATCCGTTTGGCGCCATCACGCTGGTGAACCTGCGTGCGGCCGAAATGGTCGGTTCGGACGAAATCTCACTGGTGGGCAAGCGCATCGACGACGTGATCCCGGCGCTGGCGCCGGTGATCGAGCGCGCCAAGTCGGCGCGCCGCGGCACCATTCGCGACCAGATCGAGATCGGTTCGGGACCGGATTACCGCACCTACCAGGTGCAACTGACGCGCGAAGGCACGATGACCGAGAGCAAGGGCTTCGTGGTGACGCTCGACGACATCACCGACCTGCTCTCCGCCCAGCGCACCGGCGCGTGGGCCGATGTCGCCCGCCGCATCGCGCACGAGATCAAGAACCCGCTGACGCCGATCCAGCTCAGCGCCGAGCGCCTGCGCCGCCGCTATGCCAGCAAGCTCTCGGACGATTTCGACGTCTTCGACAAGTGCATCAACACCATCATCCGGCAGGTGGGCGATATCGGCCGCATGGTGGACGAGTTCTCCTCGTTCGCGCGCATGCCGGAAGCCAAGCTCGAGAAGGGCAACCTGACGGAATCGATCCGCCAGGCGGTGTTCCTCGAGAGCGTCCGGCTGCCGGAGGTCACCATCAACATGAAGCTGCCGGACCAGCCGATCACGGCCTGGTTCGACAATCGATTGATCAGCCAGGTATTGACCAACCTGATCAAGAATGCGGTCGAGGCGATCGAGGGCGCCGGGCTCGAAGGCATCAAGAATCCGGTGATCACGGTCGAGGCCGGCCCTGAAGGGGACATGGTTCGGCTCTCTATCTCCGACAACGGCAAGGGTTGGCCCAAGGAGAATCGGCACCGCCTGCTCGAGCCCTATGTCACGACGCGCGAGAAGGGGACGGGGCTCGGTCTCGCGATTGTTGCAAAGATCATTGAACAGCACGGCGGCAAGGTCGACCTGATCGACGCCGAGCCAGACGAGAACGGGCGCGTTGGCGCCTGCTTTACCTTCACCCTGCCGTCACGGCGGCCGGGTGAAACAGACGAGGGGGAGCCAGCAGCTTCCCCAGAGGTGGCGGAGCAGCAGGCCGCGACCCAGACCACGAATGACGCAGCGGGTGGGGCAGACCCTGACAGCGGACAGCAAGAGGAGCCGCAATTGCAAGCGGTTGATAATACCTGATGGCCCTCGACATTCTCATTATCGATGACGAGGACGACATCCGCGACCTGATCGCGGGCATTCTCGAGGACGAGGGCTATCAGACCCGGCAGGCGCACGACGCCGATTCCGGGCTGAACGAGATCGCCCGGCGCCGCCCGAGCCTGGTGTTCCTGGATATCTGGATGCAGGGCAGCCGGCTCGACGGCTTGCAGCTCCTGGATGAATTCCAGAGCCAGCACCCGGACATGCCTGTGGTGATGATCTCGGGCCACGGCAATGTCGAGACCGCGGTCAGCGCCATCCGGCGCGGCGCCTACGACTATATCGAGAAGCCGTTCAAGGTGGATCGGCTGCTGCTGATCACCCAGCGCGCCATGGAAGCCGCCCGTTTGAAGAACGAGGTGGCGGACCTGCGTGAGCGCTCCAACAAGACCGTGGAGCTGGTGGGTAACTCGCAGGCCATGCAGGCGGTCAAGGGCGTCATCGAGAAATCGGCGCCGACCAACTCGCGCATCTTCATCTCCGGCTCCTCCGGCACCGGCAAGGGCCTTTCCGCTCGTCTGATCCATCAGCGCAGCGCCCGGGCCGAAGCGCCGTTCGTCGAGATCAACTGCTCGCTCTATTCGCCCGAGGAAGTGGCGGTTGTGCTGTTCGGCCGCGAAACCCGCGAGAAGACCGGAACGCTCAGGACCGAGGTTGGCGCGCTGGAAAAGGCCCATGGCGGCACGCTCTACCTCTCCGAGGTTGCGGCCCTGCCGCCGGCCGCGCAGCAGGCGCTGCTCCGCACCCTGGTCGAGAGCAAGTTCAACCGAGTCGGCGGCGCTGTCGCGGTGCCGATCGATGTGCGCATCATCTCCTCGAGCTCGCAGAACGTCGCCGGGCTGATCGAGGAGGGGCAGTTCCGCTCCGACCTGTTCCACCGGCTGTCGATCGTGCCGTTGCACCTGACACCCCTGAAGGAGCGTCGCGAGGATATCCCGCCGCTGGTCGCGGTGTTCATCGAGCAGGTCTGCCGGCTGCACAACCTCAAGAGCCTGTCGATCGGCGATGACGCGGTGGCCGTGTTGCAGGGCCAGGATTGGCCGGGCAACGCCCGCCAGCTGCGCAATTCGATCGAGCGGCTGCTGATCCTCGTCAAGGATCAGACCCCGGCCGACGGCGTGATCACTGCGGCTATGCTGCCTCCCGATATCGGCGAAGTGCTGCCCACCGTGGGCGACAGCGATTCCTCGGCTCACCTGATGAGCCTGCCGCTGCGCGATGCCCGCGAGGTGTTCGAGCGGCAGTACCTGATGGCGCAGATCGAGCGGTTCGGCGGTAACATCTCCAAGACGGCGGAGTTCGTCGGCATGGAGCGCAGCGCTTTGCACCGCAAAATCAAGTCACTAGGGCTGTAGCTGCCATGCGCGTGTACGGGTAGGCACTAAGATTCTTCTGTGCCATACTTCAAAGGCGATGGGAGAGTGACCATAAAAGGGGGCAGGGGCGGTGGCGGCCGTTGTTCCCATCAACAGGGTGTGGCCTTCGGCTGGCGCCTGCATGACATCCCGCGAGAAGAGGCCAAGGAATGCCCAGCGAAAAGACCCAGAACCTCCAGGACGCGTTCCTCAATCATGTCCGCAAGCAGAAGGTGCCCGTCACGATCTTTCTCGTGAACGGCGTCAAGCTGCAGGGCGTGATCACCTGGTTCGACAATTTCTGCCTGCTCTTGAGACGCGATGCGCAATCGCAGCTCGTCTACAAGCATGCCATCTCGACCATCATGCCGGGCGCTCCGATCCAGCTGTTCGATCCTGAGCACACCGGCGAGGACTGAGACCGACTTTGAGTGACGAGTTCGACGACGAGGCCGCCCGCAAGGGTGGCCCTCAGGCATTCATAGACCAGCGTGCTGCTCCGACCCGCGTCGGCCTCGTCATCCCCGATGTCCGCGGCCGCGCCACGACCCATAGCATCGAGGCCCGCAAGGCCGAGTTCGAGGGGCTGGCCAGCGCGATCCGCGTCGAGATCGTGTTCTCCGAGATCGCCAAGGTGCGCGAGATCAAGCCGGCGACCTTCATCGGGGGCGGGCACGTGGAAGAGATTGCCAGGCGGGTGAAGGAGGAGGAGATCGAGCTGCTGCTCGTCGACACCGCCTTGCACCCGATCCAGCAGCGCAACCTCGAGAAGGAGACCGGCACCAAGGTGCTTGACCGCACCGGGCTGATCCTCGAGATCTTCGGCGAGCGCGCCGCTACCCGCGAGGGTGTGCTGCAGGTCGAGCTGGCGCATCTCAACTATCAGAAGAGCCGGCTGGTCCGCAGCTGGACCCACCTTGAGCGGCAGCGCGGCTCGGGCGGCTTCGGTTTCATGGGCGGCCCAGGTGAAACCCAGCTGGAAAGCGACCGCCGGCAGCTGCAGGACCGCATCAAGATGCTCGAGGAGCGCATCGAGAAGGTGCGCCAGACCCGCGGTCAGCAGAAGGGCCGGCGCGACGCGGTGCCGTTCCAGGTGGTGGCGCTGGTCGGTTACACCAACGCCGGTAAGTCGAGCATATTCAACGCGTTGACCGGGGCAGGGGTGTTTGCCAAGGATCTGCTGTTCGCGACCCTCGATACCACGGTGCGCAAGATCGCCCTGCCGCATGGCCGCGAGGTGATGCTGTCCGACACCGTGGGCTTCGTCTCCGACCTGCCGACCGACCTGATCGCCGCCTTCCGCGCCACGCTGGAAGAGGTGCTGGAAGCGCACGTGATCCTGCATGTCCGCGATGTTGCCAACCCCGATCACGCCGCGCAGGCACAGGACGTGCTGAAGGTGCTCGAAGAACTCGGCATGTCGGCCGAGACCACGCCGATCATCGAGGTGTGGAACAAGGTTGACCTCCTGGAGCGCGATGCCGACGGCTCCTATCCGGCGCTGGCGACGCTCTCGCCACTCGGCAAGGTGGCGGCATCCGTGCCGGTATCGGCGCAGACCGGCGAGGGGCTGGATAAGCTGCTCGACACCATCGAGAAGGTGCTGGCCGGGCAGGGGCGGACCTACCGCGTGCTGGTGCCCCACACCGCCGGTGCCGATGTCGGCTGGCTTTACGGCCATGCCGAGATCATCGCCAAGGATGAGCCGGACGAGAACGGGCAGGTCTATGAAGTGCGGGTCGAGGCCCGCCACAAGAATGCCTTCACCGAACGTTTCGCCGGCCGCATCGAAGGCTCAGACGCCGCCTGAGGAAGGTTCCGGCCTTCTGTGCAGTGGTTCAGCGGTCAAGGTAGCTGCCGCGTCGCTCATGCTGAAATGGGCCGCTAGGCATTGCCTACCAGCCCTTACCCGCGCTCCTTGGCCCGGATCTCGTTCCAATAGCCGTCCAGCCGGTCGAGGCCGGCTTCTGCCAGCGGCACGGCGTCTTCGCCAGCGCGCGTCTCGACATAGCGGAAGCGGCGGTCGAACTTGACGTTGGCGTCGCGCAGTGCGGATTCGCCCTCGACGCCGAGCTTGCGAGCGAGGTTGGCGGCGGCGAACAGCAGGTCGCCCAGTTCCTCATGGATCTCGGCGGTGTTGCCGGCTTCGGCGGCAGCGGCCACCTCGTCGAGTTCCTCGCGCACCTTGGCCAGCGTCTGGCGCCAGTCGGGCCAATCGAACTGCACCGAAGCGGCGCGGCGGCTGAGCTTTTCTGCACGGGCCAGGGCGGGCAGGGCGTGCGGCACGTCGTCGAGGATGGACGATGCCACCTGCTTGCGCTCGGCCTTCCTGGCGCGCTCGTCGGCTTTGACCTCGTCCCACTTGGCCTTGGCGCCGCCGGCATTGCGTGCCGCTTCCTCGCCGAACACATGAGGATGCCGGCGTATCAGCTTCTCAGTGATAGCGAAAACCACGTCACCGATATCGAACAGGCCTTGCTCGGAGGCCATCTGGGCGTGGTAGACCGGCTGCAGCAGCAGGTCTCCAAGCTCTTCGCGGAGATCGGCATAGTCCTCGCGCTCGATGGCGTCGGCGACCTCGTAGGCTTCCTCGATGGTGTAGTGCCGGATGCTGGCAAAATCCTGCTCCAGATCCCACGGACAACCGCCATCCGGGTTGCGGAGGGCGGCCATGATCTCGATCAGGCGGGAAATGTCGCGGGAGGGTTGCATGGCGGGTCTCAGGTGATGTCGAAGCTGACGGCGTGATTGCCGAGGCGGCCGACCACATGACCGGCGCCGCTGATCGGCACGAGGCCGCAGAGCGAGCCGGTCGTGATCACCGTGCCGGCCTTCAGGGGGAATGCCGGGTTCTGGTTCTTGGCGTAGGCGATGAACGAGTTGAGCACGGTGCCGAACGAGTGTTTGGCTGGCGCCGACCATATCCCTTTGCCGGCGAATTCGAGGTGCACATCGTAGTTCTCGATCTCGGCGCCGGCATCGCGATGCGAAGGATCGATGACATAGCCATAGGCCGAGGCGTTGTCCGCGAGGCCGCCATTGGCGCCGGCGAGCGAGCGATCGGCGTAGCGCGTGCCGCAAACCTCGATGCCGACGAAGTAATGGCTGATCGCCTCGATGATATCGATCTCGTCGCGGTTGGCGGCTTCGGTGGTAAGATCGCTGGCCAGCACCAGGCCGACTTCGACCTCGAGCCCGGTCAGCGTCGGCGACGACAACTGGAACGCGCCGCTGTTGCCGACGCGTGATCGGTAGATCGGCGCGCAGGTGCCGAGGCCGTCCGGCGTGACAAGCGTCTTGAGCAGCGCTGGCGTTTCGCCGAGCGCCGCCATCGTGGCGGACTGGATGCGGAGGGCGGCTGCACGATCGAGCGCCGCATAGGGGACAGCATCGACATCATGCCGGCCGGCACGCTGGGCTTCGATAAGCTGCTGGGTGAGGTCGGCTTCGGTCGGCATATCGGTTCTTCCTCCATTCGCATAAGATATATTATGGAACTATCGCGTCGACACAACGGTGCGGCTGGCGGCCCTTGCGGCTCTATCCCAGTACCGCCGTTGCGGTAATCTCGATCCGCAGCCCCTTGGCCAGCAGTTCCTTGACCACCACTGTGGCACGGATCGGGTACGGCTTGGTGTTGAAGAACTCGGCATACACACGGTTCATGCCCGGCGCGTCGGCGCTGTCGACGAGGAAGATCTGCACCTGGACGATATTGGTGAGTTCGCCGCCGGCGGCGTTGATCGCCTGCTTGAGGTTCGACAGTGCCTGGCGCGTCTGCACCTCGATGTCACCCTCGGTAATCTTGCCGGTCTGCGGATCCTCGGCCAGCACCACGAGCCAGACGTGGTTGCCGGCGCGCACGCAGTCGTTGATCGGGCCGCTGGATGGCGCAATGCGGGTATCGATGACTTCAATCATTGGCGGCAGGCCTCCTTGGTGTCGTACGGCGATGTCAGCGCGGGCTGACGATCTCGCCGGCGGTGATGTCGATCTGCAGCCCGTCGAACGCCGGCCGGACATGGTCCGGTGTCATGGCGTCGGTCTGGGCATAGTCGAGGTCGATATGGAGGTTGGTCAGCACCGCATGGCGCGGCTGCAACTCGTCGACCAGTTCCAGCGCCTCGGACAGGCTCAGATGGCTTGGATGCGGCGTCGGCCGCAGCGCGTCGAGCACCCAGGTGTCGAGCCCGCTGACTGCCTCGCGCGAGCCATGCGGAATGCCGCTGAGGTCGCACGAATAGGCAAAGTTCCGCACCCGAAACCCCAGCGAATAGATATCGCCGTGATCCTGGCGGAACGGCAGCACGCTGATCGAACCGCCCGGCCCGTCCACCGTCAGTGGCGTGCCGGCCTCGATCAGGTGCTGGTTGAGGATCGGCGGATAGCCCGAGCCCGGCGGCGCCGTGAAGCA
>JAEUMC010000512.1 GCA_016793415.1 Devosia sp.
AAGACCCGTACGGCTCCCGCCGCGCGGCCGCTGGTCAACGCCACCGAGCTCGAGAATGCCCGCCGTGGTGGTGCCGCGCGCACCGTGACCACGCCCGAGCGTCCGACCCGCCGGGCCGGCGAAGAGGCGTTCGCCCGTGGCCGCCTGACCGTCACCAATGCCGGCTCGGAGTCCGATCGCGACAAGGGGCCGTCGCTGGCCGCCATGCGTCGCCGTCGTGACAAGAAGATGGGCCGCAACCAGCAAGCGGCGCCCAAGCTCAGCCGTGAAGTGACCATTCCCGAGGCGATCACCGTCCAGGAACTGGCCAACCGCATGTCCGAGCGGGCCGTCGACGTCATCAAGATCCTGATGCAGCAGGGTCAGATGGTGAAGATCAACGACATCCTCGACGCCGATACCGCCGAGCTGATCGCCACCGAACTCGGCCACACCGTCAAGCGCGTTTCCGACGCCGACGTGGAAGAGGGCCTGTTCGACATCCCGGCCGACGACAAGGCCGAGGACCTGACCAACCGTGCGCCGGTGGTGACCATCATGGGTCACGTCGACCACGGCAAGACCTCTTTGCTCGACGCCATAAGAGAGACCAACGTGGTCTCGGGCGAAGCCGGCGGCATCACCCAGCACATCGGTGCCTATCAGGTCGAAAAGAACGGCCAGAAGATCACCTTCCTCGACACCCCGGGCCACGAGGCGTTCACCGCCATGCGTGCCCGCGGCGCCCAGGCCACCGATATCGCGGTGCTGGTGGTGGCGGCCGACGACGGCGTCATGCCGCAGACCATCGAATCCATCAAGCACGCCAAGGCGGCCGGGGTTCCGATCATCGTCGCCATCAACAAGATGGATAAGCCTTCGGCCAACCCGACGCGCGTTCGCACCGAGCTGTTGCAGCACGAAGTGTTCGTCGAATCGATGGGCGGTGAAGTGCTCGACGTGGAAGTCTCGGCGGTCACCAAGGCCGGCCTCGACAAGCTGCTCGAGACCATCCTGCTGCAGGCCGAAGTGCTCGAACTCAAGGTGGCCCGCGATGGGCGCGCCGAGGGTCTGGTCATCGAAGCCAAGCTCGATCGCGGCCGCGGTGCGGTGGCGACGGTGCTCGTCCAGCGCGGCACGCTCCGCGTCGGCGACATTGTCGTGGCGGGCACCGAGTTCGCGCGCGTCCGCGCGCTGATCGACGACAAGGGCGAGCAGGTCAAGGAAGCCGGTCCCTCCACTCCGGTGGAAGTGCTGGGCTTTACCGGCGTGCCGAGTGCGGGCGACCGCTTCTCGGTGGTCGAGAACGAAGCCCGTGCCCGCGAAATCACCGACTACCGCCAGCGCCAGCTGCGCGAGAAGTCCGTGACCGGCGGCGCGACCTCGCTCGAGCAGATGATGAACCAGCTCAAGGTTGCCGGCATCAGCAAGTTCCCGCTGATCATCAAGGGCGACGTGCAGGGCTCGGTGGAAGCGATCGTCGCCTCGCTCAACAAGCTCTCGACCGACGAAGTGTCGGCGCAGATCCTGAT
>JAEUMC010000518.1 GCA_016793415.1 Devosia sp.
GGGCGAGGATCTCGAGATCATCGCGCCGCAGACCTTGCTGGCGCTGGTCAACCATATCGGCGGTTTCCAGCTCTGCAGCCGGCCGGTGGCGCGACGCCAGGCCGACCCGGCCGGGCTGCCCGACCTCAGCGAGGTGCGCGGCCAGGAGGTGGCGCGGCGCGCGCTGGAGGTGGCGGCCGCCGGCGGCCATAACCTGCTTATGGTCGGCCCTCCCGGCGCCGGCAAATCCATGCTGGCGGCGCGGCTGCCCTCGATCCTGCCGCCGCTCAACCCGCGCGAACTGCTCGATGTTTCGATGATCCAGTCGATTGCCGGCGAACTGGCAGGTGGGGCGCTCAGCGACCGGCGGCCGTTCCGCGCGCCGCACCATTCGGCCTCAATGGCGGCACTGGTCGGCGGCGGCCTCAAGGTGCGGCCGGGCGAAGCGAGCCTCGCCCATAATGGCGTGCTGTTTCTCGACGAACTGCCGGAATTCTCGCCCTCGGTGCTCGACAGCCTGCGCCAGCCGCTGGAATCGGGCGAAACGGTCATCGCCCGCGCCAATGCCCATGTCAGCTTTCCCGCCCGTTTCCAGCTGGTGGCGGCGATGAACCCCTGCAAATGCGGGCTCGCCGGCACGCCCGGTCATGTCTGCAAGCGCGGCGAGCGCTGCGTGCTCGACTATCAGGGCCGGGTGTCCGGCCCGTTCCTCGATCGCATCGATCTGCGGATCGACGTCCCCGCGGTTTCCGCCGCCGATATGATCGGCCCGGCCACCGCGGAGCCATCCGCAGCGGTTGCCGCCCGGGTCGGGACGGCGCGCGAACGGCAACGCCAGCGCTATGTCGAAGCCGGCCACCCCGATATCTTCACCAATGCCGGCGCCGGACCGTCGCTGATCGAAAAACTGGTCAACCCGGACAAGGAAAGCCAGACGCTGCTGCTGCAGGCGGCCGAACGCTTCAACCTCTCGGCCCGCGCCTATCATCGGGTGCTGAAAGTGGCGCGCACCCTCGCCGACCTTGCCGGCGCCGAGAAGGTCGCCCGCCCGCACCTGGCCGAGGCCCTGAGCTATCGGCTGAACCTGGCGATGGCGTGAGAAAGGCGCGCCCGCGCCGAAGACGGATTGCCATACCTTTCGCCGCTAGGTATACGATACCTATCGACACTAGGTATTGGCGATGGCGACCTCGAAGAACCCACCTTTCCTCAACAGCGTGCCCGAGCTGCTGATCCTGCAGTGTCTCAAGGACCGGCAGATGTATGGCTACGAGCTGGTCCAGGCTATCCGCAGCGCCACCCACGATCACATCGTGCTTGCGGAGGGCGTGGTCTACCCCGTGCTGCACATGCTGGAGCGTGAGGGTGCATTGTCGACGGAGCGCAGGACCGTCAACGGCCGCAGCCGCATCTACTATGCGCTCACCGATCGCGGTACGGCTCGCCTCGCCGACCTGGCGTCGGTCTGGCGCCGTCTGACGGCCGCCATTGCCGGGGTCCTCGGAGAACCAAGCCATGCGTGACCCCATCGCCGGCCTCCGTGAACGGCTGCTGCGGGCCGGCATCTCGCCCGTCCGCGTCGCTCGCTACTCCGCCGAACTGAGCGAGCATCTCGCCGATATCACCGACGAACTCATCGCCAACGGCGTACCGCCCGCCCGAGCGCACGGCGCAGCCCTGTCTCGCCTCGGCGATCCCGAAACCCTTGCAGCTGCGATGCTGGCCCAGCCGCGGCTGCGATCGCTGCCAAGCCGACTGCCCGCGCTGGCCTGGCTGGCGCTGCCGCTGGCGGTCGAGCTTGGCGTCATCGCCCTGCTCGCGATCTTGCTGGTCGCCGCCGGCCGCCAGGGGCTCGCGCCGATGGCGCCCCTGATCATCGACCTGTTGCTGCTGCTCGCGCCGCTGGGCATCGCCTGGAGCATCGCGGTAAGCGCGCTCCGCCGGCGAACCGGCATCGCATGGCCGCTCGCCGGAATGCTCACCACGCTGCTAGCCGCCACGGCGTTCGATCTGACGATCGGTTCGGATGCTGTCGCAGTCAGCCTCAGCGGACCTGCGCCCGGCCGCCTTGCGCTCTACGCCCTCGTCACCATCACGCCCTTCCTGCTGCTCCACCGCTACCGCAGAGTCCGCTGATGCGCCTGATCATTGCTGCCTGCCTTGCGGCTCTCGCCGCCACCCCAGCGTTCGCCCAGATCGAGCAGCGCCAGTTGCCCCGCCCCGACGGCAGCACGGTCGACTTTTCGGTCGACACACCAGCCGCCCCGATCGACGGCGTGCTCATCCTCGCGCAGGGCTCGGGGTGCCAGCCGACCAGGCACAATGCCAACCTCGCGATCGTCCGGCAAGCATTCCCAGGTTACATCGCAGTGATGGTCGAAAAGTACGGTGTGGCGCCCGACGCAGCAATCGCGGACGGTTTCACCGATTGCCCGGCTGCCTTCCACGCCGGGCACACCGTGGCGCAACGGGTAGCCGACTACGTCGCGGTGCTCGCCGCGCTGCAGCTGACGCCGGGTACGCCACTGGTGCTGTTCGGCGGCTCGGAAGGCGGGTTGGCCGTCGCCATGCTGGCGCAGCAGGCAAGTCCGACGGCGACGATCCTGCTCTCCTCGGCCACCGGCATTCCGTTCGCCGATATGGTGCTCAGCACCGTCCCGCCCGAAGGGCACGCGACGATCGAGGCCGGCTTCGCCGCAGCGCGCGCCGATCCACGGGGCACCACGCTGTTCGCCGGTTCATCGCACAGGTTCTGGGCGGATATCCTCGACCGCATCCCGGCTGACTACATGGCGCATAGCGCCACGCCCTTCCTCATTGTGCAGGGTGGGCGGGATACCTCGTCACCGGTTGCCGCTGCTCGCGCCACCAGCGATCGCTTCGCCGCCGCCGGTAGCTGCAACCTGACCTACTGGGAGTTCCCGGCGCTCGATCACGGCATGAAGGCGCCCGACGGGACGTCACGGCTGCCCGATATCGCGGCCGCGATTGCCGGGTGGGTTGCCGGCATCGGAGGCGACGCCGGCAACTGCTGAGCTGCTTCAGCCCTTGGCGGCGATGTATTTCGCCAGCGCCTGGTATTCCTTGCAGCTCTGGTTGCCGCAGAGCTTTTCCAGCGTCGCCAGCTGCTTGTTGGCCTTCGCCATCTGGCCAATCTCGACATAAAGCTCGCCCAGATACTCGGTGGCCCCCTTGTGCCGGGGGTCGAGCTTGAGCGCCTTGAGGTAGAAGCCCTGGGCATTCTTGTAGTCGCCGCTCTTGCGCAGCGAATAGCCGAGCAGGTTGTTGGCGTCGGCATTGCCGGGGTCGGCCCGCACGATCCGCTTCAGCATGCTGGCCGCCTGTTTCCACTTCTGGGCGCGGATCAAGGCTCGTGCGTCGCCCAGCGACGGAGCGCTCGTTGCAGCCGAACTCGAGTCGGAACTGCTGCTGTAGCCGCCACCGCTGCTGCCGCCACCACCGCCGCCGGAATCGAAGGCGGCAACCGGCGCAGCCGCCAGCATCCCGGCGACAAGCGTCACACCAGCCAGTACAGTCAGAGTCTTCGTGAGCAATTTCAATGGCATCTGGGTCTCCCGTTGGCCATGCTCCCCCTAGCCGCCAGATTGGGCGGCTGAGGGAACAACACCGGGGGCCTGGGTTTATTCCACGGTCTCAGGAAATCCGGCGATAGCCGCCGCGGACGCCGCGGGGGCTCAGCACCAGTTGCCACAAGTGGATGTTGCGGGCGCGGAACATGGCGGCGAAGACCATGAGATAGAACCGCCACATGCGCCAGAAGCGGTCGCCGTACTTGTCGCGAAGGCTCGGCCAGGCGGCGTCGAAATTGGCCCACCAGGCCATCAGCGTCTTGTCGTAATCGGCACCGAAATTGTGCCAGTCCTCCATCACGAACACCCGCTCGCTGGCCGCGGCGATCTGCTTGATCGAGGGCAGCATGCCGTTGGGGAAGATGTATTTCTCGGTCCAGGGGTCGCCATGTGTGGAGGAGAAATTGTTGCCGATAGTGTGGAGCAGGAACAGCCCATCCGGCTTCAGCAGCGTGCGGACCTTCCTGAGATAGGCCTCGTAGTTCTTGTAGCCGACATGCTCGAACATGCCGATCGAGATCACCCGGTCGAACTGGCCCTCGAGCGCCATGTAGTCCATCAGCCGCGTCTCGATCGGCAGTTTGCCCTTGGTGGCCTCGGCAAACGCTGCCTGTTCCTTGCTGATGGTGATGCCGACGCCTTCGACGCCGTAGCGCTCGGCGGCAAACTTCAAAAAGCCGCCCCAGCCCGAGCCGATATCGAGGATCTTCATTCCCGGCTCGAGCCCGACCTTGCGACAGATCAGGTCGAGCTTGGCTTCCTGCGCCGCATCGAGCGTCGTCGCCTCGGCCCAGTAGCCGCAGGAATAGATCATCCGCTTGTCGAGCATCGCGGCATAGAGATCGTTGCCGATATCGTAGTGCCGCTCGCCCACCTCGGTGACGTGGGCGCGCTGCAGGTTGAGCAGCTTGCCGCGCACGAAGCTCAGCGCCAGCCCGATGTCGGGCTTCAGATGCGCGTAGATGTCGTACTCGAGCAGCTTGTAGATGAACTGATCGAGCGCATCGGTGTCGAACCAGCCATCCATATAGGCCTCGCCGAAGCCCAGCGTGCCGTGGCTGAGGGCGCGGCCCCACAATCGGTCGTCATGCACGGTGACGTCGAAGGGGCGGCTGCCGCCCAACTCGATCCCGGCGTCTTTGAGAATGGAAGTGAAATAGGATTTTGGCCCGGCGCTCATCGCGGAACCTCAAATTAGTTATGATCCTAATGAAATTCTAGCGCCACTCCGACAGCCGGACAAGCCCAGGCAATGCCATGCTGCCATTCGTTTTCTCGGGTTGTCGATTTGACGGCGCCACCGTTGTCAGCGGGCGAACGCGGCAAACGGGTTGGTGACGGTCAGCAACCGGATCGTATCCGCATCAACCCCTTTGGCCTGGAGCAGCGGCAGCATCACGTCGGAGAGGTGCGTATAGGGCGTTGGCGTGCCGCCGCCGGGAATTGCGGGGTCGTACCAGCCACGGTCGTGGCTCAACAGCAGCTGTGGGCCGAGCTCGGCAGCGAGGGCGCGGAGGATCAGCTCGCTCACTGCCGCATCGGCGGCGCGGCCGACATGATCGTATTCGATCCAGGCACCGCGCTGCGCCACGGCAATGTTGAGGCCGAAATCCTTCTCCTCCTGGGTATGGATGGAGATGAAGCGGTCGGCGCGATAGCCTTCGGCCTCGATGATATCGAGCTGGTCCAGCACCACCCGGCCCTTGATGGTGTGGCTACCGATGACCGCGCCGGTGCGTTGCGCCGCCCGCGCCGCGGCCCTGAGGATTTTGGCCTCGAGTGGCGTGATACCGTCATCGCCGGCCGAAACCTTGATCCAGGCCGCCTTCACCCCGGTGTCGCCGACCCCCTCACTGAGGTCGCGGTACATGCGTGCCTCGAGTTCGGCTTCGCTTGCGTCGCGCACCCAGTCGGGGATCCAGGGTTCGCGGTAATTGCCGGTAGGCACGACGATCGGCACGCCGGTGGCCCGGCTGACCGCAAGGTCGATATCGACCCGCAAGCCGACGCCGCCGGTCGAGCATTCGACCAGCGCAGTGATGCCACGCGCCTTGATCGCCTCGATCTGAGGCGCCATCACCCGCACGACGTCGGCGGGGTCGGCCTCGTCGTAGCCGGGTTGGTCGGGGGTCCTCAAATCGACGAACACGTGCTCGTGCGGCAGGATCATGCCGAGCTCGTCCGCCCGCTTCGGCCCGAGCGTGGTGTGCAGCAGTTTCATCGCTGTCTCCTCGGCGCCGAGCATCCCTGAAGCCGGCGCCGAAGGCAAATCGACTACTGCTCCTCGGCCTCGCCGGGCACGAATTTCAGCACGTCGCCCGGCTCGCATTTGAGGTAGGTGCAGATTGCCTCGAGCGTATCGAAGCGCATGCCCTTCACTTTGCCCTGGCGCAGCAGCGACAGGTTGGCCTCGGTGATGCCGACGAACTCTGCCAGATCCTTGGACTTGATGCCGCGTTCGGCCAGCAGCACGGCGAGATTGACCTTGATCGGCATCAGATGAACTGCGCGTTTTCTTCAGCGAGCGCCGCAGCCTCCGCCAGCGCCCAGCCGACCAGGGTCAGCACCGCGCCGACCAGCAGCATCAACAGCATGTCCGAGCTGATCGAGATGGCCAGCTGCTTCTGCCCTGATGGCGCGTTCCAGCTCAGCACGACGCTCAGCAGCGCCCCGGAGACCAGCTTCAACAGGGTGCAGGCGAACACGCCGACAGCGAAGTCGCGCATCCCCCGCGCCGCAACGAGGCCAAACTGTTGGCCTTGCCTGAACGCGTCCAGCGCCGTTGCCAGCCGCAACAGACCCCAGCTGAGCGGCAACACCGGCAGCAAGGCCAACAGGGTGGCGAGCAGGCGCTGACCGAGCCCGAACTCGGCGACCCAAGTGGCAGGCACCATCGCAGCGCCGGCGAGAGTCTCGGCCGGCGCCAGGCCCCACCAGGCCAGCCCCAGCAGCGGCAGGGCCGC
>JAEUMC010000543.1 GCA_016793415.1 Devosia sp.
GCCTCGGTCTGCTCGATCGCCGCATTGGTCTGTTCGACCAGCGCCGCGTTGTGCTGGGTCATCTCGTCCATGGTGCGGACCGCGGCATTCACTTCTTCGATCGCCGAGGCCTGCTCCTGGCTGGCCCGCGCGATCGAATCCATCAGCTCGTTCGACGAACGGGCCGCCACCAGCATGGCTTCGAGCTTGGCCGCGGCTTCCGCCACCAGCTTCGAGCCACCGCGAACCTCGGTGCCCGATTGCTCGATCAACGCCTTCACTTCGCTCGAGGCGCCGGCCGCCGACTGGGCCAGTCGCCGCACTTCGACGGCCACCACGGCGAAGCCCTTGCCGGCATCGCCGGCCCGCGCCGCTTCCACCGAGGCGTTGAGCGCCAGAAGGTTGGTCTGGAAGGCGATGTCGTCGATCATCCCGATGATGTTGGAGATCTTGCCCGACGAGGCGGTGATGCGCTCCATCGCTTCGGTCGCCTGGTGCATCACCTGCCCACCATCCTCGGCAGTGCGGGTCACCGTCGCGGCGACATTGGACGCATCCTTGGCCCGCTCGGCATTGGCGAGCACCGTGCCCGACAGTTGCTCCATCGCCGCCGAGGTCTCTTCGATCGTCGCCGCCTGCTTGGTGGTGCGTTCGCTGAGATCATTGGCGCCCGACAGGATCTCGCCCGTCGCCGTCTTCAGCGAACGCGAGGTGCCCTTGAGCTGCCCGACGATCTCGGTCAGCCGCTCGGCCACCGCATTGGTGTCCCCCTTCAATCGTGCGAAGGCGCCGCCATACTGGCCATTGACCCGCTGGGTCAGGTCGGTCTGCGCCAGGGCCGAAAGCACGTCGCCGGTCTCGCTGAGCCCGCGGTCTACCGTTTCGACCAGTTCGTTGACCCCGCGCGCCAGCGCATTGAGCTCCTCGTCGGGGAACTCCGCCTCGACCCGCTTGGTGAAGTCACCGGCAATGGCGGCATCCACCACCTCGCCGAACGCCTTCTGCAGCTCCTGCATCATCGCCGTGCGCTCGACCCGGCGCTGTACCGTGGCGGTCCGCTCGCCTTCGGTCATCTCGGTGACCTTGAGCGCATTCTCTTTGAACACCTGCACGGCTTTGGCCATATCGCCGATCTCGTCGCCCCGCCCGGCGCCCTTCACCTCGGTGTCGAGCTTGCCGTCGGCCAGCGCCCCCATGGTCTCGGTGAGGCGGCTGATCGGCTTCGAAATGCTGCGCGAGAACAGGAAGCCCACCACGGCCGCCAGGGCCAGCAGCGCCGCACCGATCGCCAGCATGGTGTTTCTGAGCTGGGCCACCGGCGCGAACGCCTCGTCTTCGGCAATGGTGGTGACCATGGCCCAGGTGGTGCCGTTGAATTCGACCGGCGTGGCGTTGGCCAGCATCCGCACGCCGCGATAGTTGGTGGTGACGCCATTGGCGGTTTCACCTGCCAGCGCCGCCTCGACCACCGGGTTGTCATACGTGGCGGTCAGGGTGTCGTCGGCTTCGGAGAACACCGAGTCCGAGCGCAGCAGCTTGTCGGCGCCGACATAGAAACTCTCGCCGGTCTGGCCGAGTTGCGCATTGTCCTGCAGCATCTGGTTGATCGGAGCGACCGGCATCTGGATCGCCATCACCCCCATCAGCTTGCCGCGCACGTCGATCACCGGCGTGGCGATGAAGCTCGCGGGCGAGCCGGCAATGGCATAGACCGAGGCATCCTCGTAGGCCACCTGCCCGCGCTCGGTCAGCGTCAGCGCCTTGCGATAGACCCGCCCGAGACCGCTATCGGCCATGTCGCCGCCCTCGGCGAAGTTCGAGGCGAAATCGTCGTTCTTCATCACCGAGTAGACGAGGTTGCCCGCCGTATCGAACATGTAGAAATCGCGGTAGCCGCGCATCTCCAGCTGACGTCGGAACGTCGCCTGCACCTTGTCATGGGTGGTGTCGTAGTTGGTTCGGCCCTTGTCGTTGATATCGAGCAATTGCCGCTGCCCCGCCGGATGCGGGTTGTTGGTGATGAATGCCTCGCGCAGCACCTGCACCGGATCGCCCGGCGGCGTCGCCTTGGCAAAACCCTTCCAGGCAATGGCGAAGTCACGCACTGCGTTGACCGCGCTGTCGGTCGCCGCGCTGTTCACCAGGTCCGCCTCGATGGTCTTCAAGTAGGTGGAGAACTTGTCGGCGTGGCTCGAGGCCACCGTCTGCATCTGCCGCGCGCTCATGTCGGCGACAATGCCCGAGCCGATCACATAGCTTCCGAGCCCGACGCCGACGCTCACCAGCAGCGCCGACCCCACCATGGCCAATGGCAGCTTCTGGGCAATCTTGAATTTCGGAAGCCAACCCATGCCTAACTCTCCCCCCGAGTATTGGCCTCATCTGGGGGAGCGGCAGTCCTGCCGCAGCGAAACGGAAGCGTCCTGCCTCCGCTGTTCACGCTGCCTCATCCCCCGAAGGCCCGTGCACAACTTGGCGGAGACTATGCAGCGCGCCTTAATTTCTCATTACGGAACGACACGTAGCGCACTCAGCATTTGCGAGAGAATGCGGCGGCGTGTTGCCGCAAGAAAAGGGCCATCGGGCAAGGCCTTCTCTACTGAGCAGAATTGTCTCACGGCTAGAACTCGGCCCAGTCCTTGTCGAGCGCCGTACTGCAGCGACTGAGGTTGGACTTGGCTGCAGTACGGACCTTGTCCTGCAAGACGCGGATGCCCTTGGCCGGTGCCTCGACCACCCGCGCCGGCGCCGCGTGCGTGTCGGTGCGGAACACCTCGACGATGCGGTCGAGTTCGGTAGCCTGTGCCTCGGTCTGCTCGATCGCCGCATTGGTCTGTTCGACCAGCGCCGCGTTGTGCTGGGTCATCTCGTCCATGGTGCGGACCGCGGCATTCACTTCTTCGATCGCCGAGGCCTGCTCCTGGCTGGCCCGCGCGATCGAATCC
>JAEUMC010000628.1 GCA_016793415.1 Devosia sp.
GGCGCAGGCCGGGGCCCATCCTGAGGGGCTTCGGCGGATCACTGTTCGCCCGTCACGGTTCGCTACAGATCGGGGCTGTTATGCACCTCGGACAGCGGCAGCATCTCAGGATGGGCCCCGGCCTTCGCCGGGGTGACACCGAGGATGGGGGAATATCCAGCGGGAAGGACGACCTACTCCCGTGCGCCCCAGCGCACGTTTCTGCGGCCAGTCCGGCGCAAGTCGGGCTGGCCGGCTTTCTGCAACAGGGCGATAACAGCATGACCACGGACGATCTCGGCACGGAGCGGCTGGCGATGACCGCGCAACCGAACTGGCTCTCATCCCTCTTGCCCGGCACCAAGGCGCCCGGCGAGGCGTCGGGCCGCATCGGGCTGGCGCTGGTGGCGGTGGCGCTTGTCGTGCTGTTCTCGCTGCTCAACCAGTCGTTCTTCGCCGCCGAGAATTTCATCGTCATCGGGGTCAACTCCACCTCGGTGCTGATTGCCGTGCTCGGCACCTCGGCGCTGCTGATCGCCGGCTATGTCGACCTCTCCATCGGCAGCATGATGGCGCTGATCGGCATCATCGTCGCCAAGGTCGCGGTGGCGACGCAGGATCCGATCCTCGCCGCCGGCGCCGGCCTGGGGCTCGGCTTCCTGCTCGGGCTGTTGAACGGCATCCTGGTGCGTCGGCTTTCCATCTCGCCGCTGATCGTCACCCTGGCGATGCTGGCGCTCTATGGCGGCCTCGCCTTCGTGGTCAGCAGCACCGCGGTCTACGGTTTTCCGGAAGCGCTGCTGGAGCTCGGCCGCGGCAAGCTGTTCGGCGTGCAGTACACCGTGCTGATCGCCATTGCCGTGTTCATCGTCGGCGCCTTCATCCTCACCCGTACCGTCACCGGGCTGCGCATCTACGCCATCGGTGGCGATCCGCGTGCCGCCGAGCTCTGCGGCGTGCCGGTGGGCAGGATGATCGTCGGGCTCTACGCCGCCAACGGGCTGCTGATCGGGCTGGTGGCGGTGCTGGTCGCCGGACGGCTCGGCAGCATCACCCCGACGATCGGCGCCCGCTTCGAGCTCGACGTGCTGACCGCCGCCATCCTCGGCGGCGTCGCCTTTTCCGGCGGCGCCGGCCGGCCGCTCGGCATCGCCATCGGCGTCGCCACCATCGGCATCCTCAATGCCGGCCTGATCTTTGTCGGGCTGCAGTCCTGGTGGCAGTCGATCGCCGTCGGCGGCATGCTGCTCCTGGCATTGGTGGCCGACCAGACCGCAACGGCGCTGCGGCTGAAGCGGGCCAGGAGCGCGCCGGCAACGCTTCGTGCAGCTGAGGCACCGACGGCAGCCGAACCACTCGCGGATACTCCTGCCGCCCGGGCACAACAGCTCGAGCCGGCCTTCGCCGTCGCCGGGGCGCGAAAATCCTATGGCGCGCTGACCGCGCTCGAACAAGCGTCGTTCAGCGTCGGCAAGGGCGAGATCGTCTGCCTGCTCGGCGACAACGGCGCCGGCAAGTCGACGCTGGTCAAGATCATCTCGGGCGCCATCCGCCCCGACGCCGGCAGCATGCACCTCGAGGGCCATCAGGTGCATTTTCGCAGCCCGCATGACGCGCGCCAGGCCGGGCTCGAGACGGTCTACCAGGATCTGGCGCTCTGCCCCAATCTCAGTATCTCGCACAACATGATGCTGGGCCGCGAGCAGACCCGCCGCTGGCTCGGCTTCATTCCGGTGCGCGACGACCGCCAGGCTGCCGAACAGTGCCGCGCCCGACTGTCGGCTCTCGGGGTGACGCTGCGCGACGAAAACGTGCTGGTGCGGGCGCTGTCGGGTGGGCAACGGCAATCCATCGCCATCGCCCGCGCCCTCGGCCAGCACGTCAAGCTGATCTGCCTGGACGAGCCGACCGCGGCGCTCGGCGTCAAGCAGACGGCGCAGGTCATCGACCTCATCCGCTCGATCGCAGCGCGCGGCACCGGGGTGATCCTCGTCACCCACGATCTCTCGACCGTCCGCGCTCTCGCCGACCGCATCGTCGTCCTGAGCCTCGGCCGCGTCGTCTATGACGGCCCGGCCCGCCACCTCAGCGCCGATCAGCTCTGGGGCCTGATGGCCGGCCGGGTGCCGGAGATGGCTGGCTGAGCGGGACACCGGCGCCACGGTCGGCGGCCCTCTCCCGCAAGCGGGAGAGGGGGGACCAGCCGAAAGGCTGGTGGGAGAGGGAGGCCACAAACACTGGCCCTGCCCCATCCGCTTACGATCAGTGCGTGGGGCTCCCCCCGCCCACCACGCTTTCGCGTGGTCCCCCCTTGTAACTTGAGTTCCGCATCGTCTGATATTGATGTTGCGGTGATGCGGGGCAGTTCGAGTCCCCCCAGGGCAACCAAGCTCGTAAGGGAGCAAGGGGCGCCCCGCATCGATCCATCGAAC
>JAEUMC010000631.1 GCA_016793415.1 Devosia sp.
GAGGCTGAGCTTTTCGCCCGAGGCGACGCGGATCTGCTCATAGACCAGGTCGACGCCGGTGATGCGCTCGGTGACCGGGTGCTCCACCTGCAGGCGGGTGTTCATCTCGATGAAGTAGAACTCGCCGTTCTCGTACAGGAACTCGATGGTGCCGGCGCCCGAGTATTTGAGCTTCCGCATGGCGGCGGCGCAGATCTCGCCGATCTTGTCGCGCTGGTCGGCCGGTACGGTCGGAGCCGAAGCCTCTTCCCAGACTTTCTGGTGGCGGCGCTGCAGCGAGCAGTCGCGGGTGCCCAGGTGCACCGCGTTGCCCTGGCCATCGCCCATCACCTGCACCTCGATGTGACGCGGCTTGCCCAGGTACTTTTCCATGTAGACGGAGTCGTTGCCGAAGGCGGCCTTGGCTTCCGAGCGGGCCGTCGACCAGGCGGTCAACAGGTCGAGCTCGGTATGCGCCACCTTCATGCCGCGTCCGCCGCCGCCCGCCGTTGCCTTGATCAGCACCGGGTAGCCGATCTCGGCTGCGGTTTTCTTGGCGTCGGCTTCGGTGGCGACTTCGCCCTTCGAGCCGGGCACCACCGGGATGCCGAGCTCGACGGCCGTCTGCTTGGCCGTGATCTTGTCGCCCATGATCGAGATGTGATGCTCGGAGGGCCCGATGAAGGTGATCTTGTGCTCGGTCAGGATGCGGGCGAAGCGTGCATTCTCCGACAGGAACCCGTAGCCCGGATGCACCGCGTCGGCGCCGGTGATCTCGCAGGCCGCGAGGATCGAGGGAATGTTCAGGTAGCTGTCCTTGGCCGGCGGCGGCCCGATGCAGACGCTTTCGTCGGCCAGCCGCACGTGCATGGCGTTGGAATCGGCGGTCGAGTGGACGGCCACCGTCTGGATGCCGAGCTCCTTGCAGGCCCTGAGGATGCGGAGCGCGATCTCGCCACGGTTGGCGATGAGGACCTTCTGGAACATCGTGGGCTTACTCGATCACGACCAGCGGCTGGCCGTATTCGACCGGCGAAGCGTCTTCGACGAGGATGCGGGTGACAGTGCCGGAGCGGTGCGCCGGGATCTGGTTCATCGTCTTCATGGCTTCGATGATCAGCACGGTCTGGCCCTCCGACACCTTGGAGCCGACGCTGGCGAAAGCCGGCTTGCCCGGCTCCGGCGCGAGATAGGCAGTGCCTACCATCGGGGAGGTAAGGGTGCCCGGGTTCGAGCTCAGGTCGTCATGGGTTGGGGCAATGCTGGCGGCGACGCCGGCAGGCGCGACCGAAGCGGGCGCTGCCACGGGAGCCGGCGCGTAGGCTGGCACCGCAACCTGCTGCACCGCCTGGCTGGCGTAGGAGCGGGTGACGCGGACGCGCAGGTCATCGCGCTCGATCTCGATTTCGGCAAGGTTCTGCTCGTTGAGCAGCTTGGCGATGGCCTCGATCAGTTCCTGATCGGCATTCGGGGACGACGCCTTGGTCATATTCTGCCTCTTAGAGTTTTTCGGCCAGTGCGTGGAGGGCCAGCCTATATCCGGTAGCGCCCAGACCGCAAATCACCCCCATCGCCACCGGCGAAACATAGGAGTGATGGCGGAACGCTTCACGGGTGTAGATGTTGGAGAGGTGGACTTCGATCACCGGCAGCCCCACGGCGCGGAAGGCATCGTGGATGGCGATCGAGGTGTGCGAATAGGCGCCCGGATTGATGACGATGGCGTCGAAATTGCCCATCGCCTGCTGGATCCAGGTGACCAGTTCGCCTTCGATGTTGGATTGCTTGCAGGTGACCTCGAGGCCAAGCGTCTTGCCTTCGGCAATCGCCATCTTCTCGATGTCGGCAAGCGTCTGCGTGCCGTAGGTCTGGGGCTCGCGGGTCCCGAGCATGTTGAGGTTCGGGCCGTTGAGAACGAGGACGCGGTGAGCCATGGTTCGTGCCTTTTGCACCGGCCCCCCAGCGGGCGCAAGCGTGGCGCGGAGTAATGCACGAAAAAGGGCGGATTTGCGGCGGACGTCCGGGAGTGGGAACCTGTATCTGCCGGTGGCTGTTGACCCCCACCCTTGATCCCTCCCCGCAAGGGGGAGGGAGACGATAGAACCGTGATATCAGTGTGAGCGTTTCCCTCCCCCTTGCGGGGAGGGGACAGGGGTGGGGGTCGGCTCGCGCCGGCCAGGAGGTCGATCGATTGCCCCCTCAGCCCGGCTGCTCCGTGGTGCACACCGTCGCCCCGCAGGCCCGCATGTTGGCGATACGCTGCTGCAGCGCCTCGAGCCCGATGGCGCCGGGGATGATCTCGTCACCGATGATGAAGGTCGGCGTGCCGGTGATCTTCAGCCGGTCGGCGATGCGGTAGCTCTCCTCGATCACCTGGTCGACCCTGGGCGTCTTCATTCCCATTTCGAGGGTGATCGGGTTGAGCCCGAGATCCGTCGCCGCCTTCAGCGCCGCCGCCTTGTCGACCTGGCCGCGGCTGGTGAACAGCGCCTGGTGGAAAGCCCAGTAGTCGACATCCGCGTCGGCCACCTGCGCCGCAATGCGCGCCGCATCCACCGAGCCCTGTGACAGGATCGGGAACTCCTTGAGGATGACCTTGAGGTTCTTGTCGCTGTCGAGCAGCGCCGCGAGATCGGGCAGGGCCTGTCGGCAGTAGCCGCAATTGTAGTCGAACATCTCGACCAGCGTGACGTCGCCATTGGGGTTGCCGAGCACGATGCCGTTCTCGGACTCGAAGATGATCGGCTTTAGTTCGACCATCGCCGTGCGCGTCGCCGCGGTGCGCTCGGCCGTCAGCTCGGCATCGAGCGCCGCGGACACCTTCTGCAGGATGCGCGGGTTGTCGAGCAGGTACTTTTCGATCATCGGATCGAGCGTCGATTGCTCGAGCGCCGCCACCGGTTGCGGGACGTCCTGCTTGGGTTGCCGCGCGATCAGGTCTGCGACGATGGTTTCCACTGCCGCGGCAGTAAGCCCGGGCTCGGGCTTCGCCTTGGCCACGACGTCTTCGGCGATGGCCCTGGCGCCGGCTTCGTCGAGCCTGGGTGCCGACAGCAGCGTCGCGCCGAGCCCGCCCGCCAGCACACCAACGGCAAGTACGAGGATGGTGGTGAGGCGAGACATGCGAACTCCGGAGCGACCTTGTTTTGGTCCCTGTCTAGCAGACCGAGCCAAATATGCCATGCCGCGGCGCCCGGACCGAACGCCGCGGCTTCAATTGTTGTTGAGGCGGCGCGGCAATTCCCGTAGCCAAGGCGCCATGCAGACGGATGAAAAGCTCACCGGCCTGAGGCCGTTCTACGTCATGGAAGTCACCGCGCGTTCCAAGCTCGTCGAGGCGAGCGGGCGCAGCGTGATGCATATGGAATCGGGCGAGCCAGGCGCCCCGCCGGCGCCGCGGGTGCGCGAAGCGGTTGCGGCGGCGCTCGAACTGCCGCAGCACTACACGCACTCGGCCGGCCAGATCGAACTGCGCCGGGCTCTCGTCGACTACTATCGCGAGCAGCATGGCGCGACGGTCGATCCCGAGAGCATCGTGGTGACGATGGGCTCGTCCTCGGGCTTTATCCTGGCCTTTCTTGGAGCCTTCGGACCTGGCGCCAGGATTGCGGTGACCCGTCCCGGCTATCCCGCCTACCTCAACACCCTTGATGGCCTGGGCATGCAGGCAGTCGAAATCCCGGTTACTGCCGCGGCCGGCTGGCGGCTGAGCGCCGCCGACGTCGAGGCGGCCTATGCGCGTGAAAAGTTCGACGCGCTGCTGTTCGCTTCACCGGCCAACCCGACCGGCGCGGCAGTAACGCGTGAGGCGCTCAGGGAGATCGTCGAGGTCTGCGCGCGGCTCGGCGTGCAGTTCATCTCCGACGAGATCTACCACGGGCTCGACTACCGGGCGCCCTCGGTGTCGGCGCTGGAGTTCACCGACGATGCCATCGTCATCAACAGCTTCTCGAAATACTACTGCATGACCGGCTGGCGCATCGGCTGGATGGTGCTGCCCGGGCGCTACAACCGCCGCACCAACATCCTGCAGCAGAACCTGTTCATCGCCGCGCCGACGCTAAGCCAGATCGCCGGCCGGGTGGCGCTGGGCGAGCGGGACTATTCGGAACAGCAGAAGGCGCAGTACGCGGTGAACCGGCACGTGCTGGCCGAAGGCCTGGCGCAGTTCGGCCTGGCGACCGCCAGCGAAGGCGACGGCGCCTTCTACGCCTATGTCGATTTCTCCCGCTTCACCAATGACTCGCTGAGCTTCTGCATGGAGATGCTGGAGACGGTCGGCGTGGCGGCGACGCCCGGCATCGACTTCGACCGGCTCAACGGCAACCGCTTCGTACGCTTCTCCTATGCCGGGACGCGGGCGACCATCGACGAGGGCCTGAACCGGATCGGCGATTTCCTGAGGAGGAGATGATGCCCGCCATCCCGACGCTGCGGACCAGGCGGCTGGTCCTCCGGCCGATGCTCGAGGCCGACTTCCCGGCCTACCGAAACCTGATGGCCTCGCCCCGCTCGGTTTACATGGGCGGGCCGTTCGACGAAGCGCGGGCCTGGGGCATGTTCTGCCACGACATCGCCTGCTGGACGCTCTACGGCCATGGCGGACTGATGGTCGATGTCGCCGGCACCGGCGAGTGCGTCGGTCAGGTCGGTATCAATCACGGCCCGCTGTTCCCCGAAAAGGAGCTGGGCTGGCTGCTCTACGATGGTTTCGAAGGGCAGGGCTATGTGACCGAGGCGGCCACGGCGCTGCGCGATTGGGCTTTTGCCGAACTGCAGCTGCCAAGCCTCGTCAGCTATTTCGATCCGGCCAACGCCCGCTCGGTCGCCGTCGCCGAGCGGTTGGGGGCGGTGCGGGACGATGCCGCCCCGCGCCAGGATCCCGAGGACGTGGTGTATAGGCACCTCCGACCCTGAGGGCTTGCCGCCAGGGCTGGCAGTCGGGTTCCCTCTCCCGCTTGCGGGGGAGGGGGGACCGCCGTCAGGCGGGGGGAGGGGGGAGCCCCGCGCTCTGAGGGCGGCGATGGGGCAGGTCGCCCTTGGGAAGTAGTGCGTCAGGCACGCCCCTCCACCAGCCTATCGGCTGGTCCCCCTTGTAACTTGAGTTCCGCATCGTCTGATATTGATGTTGCGGTGATGCGGGGCAGTTCGAGTCCCCCCAGGGCAACCAAGCTCGTAAGGGAGCAAGGGGCGCCCCGCATCGATCCATCGAAC
>JAEUMC010000647.1 GCA_016793415.1 Devosia sp.
AGCGCGATGATCGGCACTTCCAGCTCCTTGGCCAGCGCCTTGAGCGTGGTGGTGATTTCGGTCAGTTCCTGCACGCGGTTCTCGCTCGCCTTCTTGGACGAGCCCGAGAGCAGTTGCAGGTAGTCGACGATCAGCAGGTCAAGGCCCTTCTGCCGCTTCAGCCGCCGGGCCCGTGCCGCCAGCTGCGCCACCGAGATACCGCCGGTATCGTCGATATAAAGCGGCACCTGCGCCATCAGGTTCGAGGTGTCGACGAGCTTGGAGAACTGGCTCTCGTGGATGTTGCCGCGCCGGATGTCGGACGACGAGATCTCGGCCTGCTCGGCGAGAATACGCGTCGCCAGCTGCTCGGCGCTCATTTCAAGGCTGAAGAAGCCGACGTGGCCGCCGTCGACGGTTTTCATGTGCCCATCCGCCTGCACTTCGCCGCGAAAGCTCTTGGCCACATGGAAGGCGATGTTGGTCGCAAGCGAGGTCTTGCCCATGGCAGGGCGCGCCGCAAGGATGATCAGGTCGGAGCGCTGCAGCCCGCCCATCAGCCGGTCGAGATCGTTGAGCCCGGTCGCGGTGCCCGACAGTGTGCCGTCGCGGCCATAGGCCTCGCCGGCCATCTTGATGGCTTCGGTCAGCGCCTGCGAAAAGCTCTGGAAGCCACCGTCGTAGCGGCCCTTTTCGGCGAGGTCGAACAGCGCCTTTTCGGCCTCTTCGATCTGCTTGTTGGCCGTCGCCTCGACGTCGGAGTCATAGGCGACCTGCACCATCTCCTCGCCGATCTGGATCAGGTTGCGCCGGATCGCGAGGTCGTAGATCGATTGGCCGTAGTCGGCCGCGTTGAGCACGGTCGTTGCTTCGGCCGCCAGCCGCGCCAGGTATTGCGGCATGGTCATTTCGGCAGTCAGCGCGTCGGCGAGATAGGTCTTGGCGGTGATCGGCGTCGCGGTCTTGCCGGCGCGGATGATCTTGGCCAGCACCTCATAGATGGTGCGGTGGATCGGCTCGTAGAAATGCTCGGGTACGAGGAAGTCGCTGACCCGGTAGAACGCCTCGTTGTTGACGAGGATCGCTCCGAGCAAGGCCTGCTCCGCCTCCACATTGTGGGGCGCAAGGCGGAAGCCTTTTTCGTCTTCCGGATGCAGGCGATGCACGTTGTTGTCGGCCATAGCGACTCGATACTCCCCCGCTCGTTAAGGTTTGCTTTACCAGCGGCCGTCGCGGCGACGGTCAAAAAATGTGACGCAGGGGTGACCGAATCGGGTCCTCGTTGCGACGCCTGTGGTTAGTGTTGAAAGCGGGGGAAACCAAGGCGGCGCGTTTGCATCCGCAAGGGGCGGCCGGCGGCCGATTCGGACCCGTCACTCCGTTCCGGCGTCGCGCTCCAGCGCGCCGATGATCCGGCGCAGCATGTCGTAGAAGACCTCGCGTTCCTCGGGCTTGAGCGCATCGGTAGCGATGCGGTTGACCTCGATCGCCGAAACGAAGGCCGCCTTGGCGCGCTCGCGCCCCAGCGGTGTCAGCGACACCTGGGCACTGCGCCGGTCGTTCGGGTCGGGCGTCCGCAGCACCAGCCCATCGCGCTCCATGCGGTTGAGCGTGTTCGCCATGGTCGGCTGCTCCACCGCCGCCAGTTGCGCCAGCGCCTTCTGGGTCATCGCTCCACCGTCCTGCAGCGCAAAGAACACCGGCATCGGTCCCGAATTGCCGCCCGCCAGCCGCCGCTCTATGGCGCGGGCAAATAGTCGCGCCGCCCAGTTGGTGAGGTAGCCGGCAGAAGTCTCGCGCACGTAGCTCATTTGCATAGCTTGCTATTTAAATCCATAGTGTGCTATGTAATCGCCATCGGCCACGAAACGCAAGGAGGCTTCGATGTCCATCAAGAGCAGTTCGACGCGCTACGGCAGCGTCGCGATAGCAATCCACTGGCTGAGCGCCCTGATGATCGTTGCCCTGTTTGCCACGGGTCTCCTCGCCGCCGCGCAGCTCGACCCGGCGGCCAAGCTGGCGCTGCTGCGCGCCCATGTTCCGCTTGGGGCAGGGGTGTTGCTGCTGACGCTGCTGCGCATCGTCTGGTGGTTGGCCGTCGATCGGCGTCCGCCACCGCCGGCCGATCAGCCGAACTGGCAGAAGCTCACGGCCAAAGCGGTGCATTTCGCGCTCTATGCGGTGGTGCTGGTAACCGCCTCGAGCGGCATCGCCACCATCGTTCTGTCGGGCGCGCTCCCGGCTATTATCGGCTCCGCGACGCTGCCCAACCTCGAAACCGTGCTGCCCCGCGCGGTCCACGGTATTGCCACGCGCCTGATGCTGGGCCTGCTCGCCCTCCATATCGGCGCTGCCCTCTACCACCAGTTCATCCGCCGCGATCGCCTGCTGGCCCGCATGGGCGTCGGCGCGGCCTAGCGGGCCCTGGGCAAGGGTATCAGTGGGCTCGCCGAATCGCCCCGAAAGCACAAAGGCCGGGATTGCTCCCGGCCTTGAATAACTGCGATCCAGATCGAACTAGAAGCCGAAGGTGACGCCGGCCTGAACGATGTGGTTCACGGCGTCCGTGGTGATATCCACACCGGGAGGCGGAGCGCCAATATCGGTCGTGGTGTCTGCATCGGACAGCACGCGATAGCGGTAGCCAAGATCCAGGGCGATATTGTCGGCAACGTCAACCTTCACGCCAGCGCCGAGCTGGTAAAGCAGACCGCTGGCGGTGACCTCACCGGGAAGATCGCCCGAGACTTCGACAGTGCCGTAACCAACGCCGGCACCGACATACGGAGTGAAGCCGCTGTCGTTCGAGAAATCGTACCAGAGGTTGCCGAGCAGGTTGAAGCCGGTGCTCGTCAGCGAAACATCGTCCGGAACCGGCGAGCCGAAAATGCTGTCGACGTCGGCCTGGATATACGAGAACTCGACTTCACCGCGCAGGTTCGGCTGGAGCGTCGTACCGATCGCGCCGCCGATGATGAAGCCAGCATCCAGGTCGGTCTCGATCACGAAGCCGACGCCAGGGGCAATATCGATGGTGGTATCGCCCGACGCCCACGAGCCGCCGGCGAAGAACGTGGCGTAGAACCCATTGGGAACCGCCACTTCGGCGACGGGCTCATCGACCACCAGGTCAGCAGCCATTGCCGAGGTACCCGAAAGCAGCACTGCAGCAAGTGCAGCAACGACGAATCTGGTCAATCTATCCCCCACAAAATCAAATGCGTGCGTCGTGTATGTCAGCTGCCGACAGTTTCTGCCACCCCAATTCCATTGAATTACAACAGGCAAGTCGAGCACTGTGTCCATGTTGCAATATTCGCGATCCGAACAAAAAGGGCCGGGATCGCTCCCAGCCCCTCTGATTGGCTTTCTGGCGGCTTAGAAGCCGAATGTCAGGCCGACCTGCACGACGTGCGAGCCGACATGGGCGACCACGTCCTCGGTGCCGTCGCCGCTGATTTCGGCGCTGACGCCCTTCCAGCGATAGCCGAGATCCAGCGCGATGTTGTCGGCAACGTCGACCTGGACGCCTGCGCCGAGCTGATAGGCAAGGCCGACGCCGTCGGCGTCGAGCGGCGCCACCGGACCGGCGCCGGGCGATTCTGCATGGACATAGCCGACACCCAGACCGCCGCCGATATAGGGCGTGAAGCCCGAGCCGGTGTCGAAATCGACCCAGAGGTTGCCGAGCAGCCCGACGGTGGTGACGGTTCCGTCGAGATCGATCGACAGTGCGCCTTCCGACGCACCGTTGACATTGCGGGACGCGCCGTAAAGTTCGACTTCTGCCCTGAGGCTGTCGAAGACATGCGTGCCGACAGCAGCGCCGAGCAGCCAGCCGGCGTCAGTCGAAACTTCCACGTCGTCGGCATCAGGGTCGCTGTCGTCTTCGGCGGTAACGAAACCGTCCCACAGGCCGCCGGCGAACACGCTGAAATACCAACCGGTATCGGCGACGGTCACGGGCTCGTCGACCGGAACATCGACGATCAGGTCCGCGGCCAGGGCCGGGGTGCCGGCGATGAGCGCAACGGCAGCAGCGCCGCCAAGCAGTTTGTACAGGGTCATGGTTGGAGCCTCCCACAGATGATCTGCAGCAATGATTTGCAGATGACCCGTACTGTTGGAAGCTCGATGACAGATTTCAGCACATCAATTTCGCCAATGGCGCATAACGGCAACACCAGGCGGAAAGTGCTGCAAGCAACGGCGGCATATCGTTGCTGATATCTTCCGGATAAGAACTAAACTAAGCTGCTGGAAATTAAGGACGTTTGAAGCGATCGAAGCTCTCACAAGGCACGGATTGGCGGCGGGGCCGGGCTGAGAGCAAACAAAAAGGCCGGGATTGCTCCCGGCCTTTCCGCGTATCGATGGGATACGTTCTTACTCTTCGTCGCCGAACGCCTCGGCAGCGGCCGAGCCAGCCTCGGCCTGACCGGCTGCGAACTCCTCAGCCGCTTCGTCGTCGTAGTTGATCGCGGTGAGGTCTTCGCCGGCAGCCTGACGGGCTGCTTCGTCTTCGGAGCGGGCGACGTTGACGGTGATCGACACGGCAACTTCGGCATGCAGGTGCAGCGGCACCGCATGAATGCCGACGGTCTTGATCGGGTTGGCCAGATCGACCTGCGAACGGCCGACGGTGAAACCGTCATTGTTCAGCGCGTCGGCAACGTCGCGCGACGAGACCGAGCCGTAGAGCTGGCCGGTTTCGCCGGCCTGGCGAATGATGATCACCGACTTGCCGTTGAGGCCCGAAGCGATGCCGGCAGCGGCCTCGCGGCGCTCCTGGTTGCGCTTCTCGATGTCGGCACGGTCGCGCTCGAAACGCTTGCGGTTGGCTTCGGTGGCGCGTAGCGCCTTCTGCTGCGGCAGGAGGAAGTTGCGGGCGAAACCGTCCTTCACCGACACTTCGTCGCCGATGTGCCCGTGCTTGCCGATACGCTCGAGGAGAATGACTTTCATGGTGCTTTCCTTGTGCTGTCCCGTTCACGCGTGAACGGTTAGGAGCCACCTTCGGTGGCCCCAGCCAATCCCAGACGCCGGTTCTTACTGAACGGCGTAGGGCATGATGCCGATGAAGCGGGCGCGCTTGATGGCCTTGGCCAGTTCGCGCTGCTTCAGGGCGGAGACCGCAGTGATGCGGGAGGGGACGATCTTGCCGCGCTCCGACACGTAGCGCTGCAGCAGGCGAACGTCCTTGTAGTCGATCTTCGGAGCGTTCGGGCCCGAGAACGGGCAGGTCTTGCGGCGGCGCTGGAACGGACGGCGGGCCGTGGTCGTGGTCAGGTCTTTGATGGCCATTTGGCTCTTCCTTCCGTGAGATTAGAAGCGACGGGGACGGCGGTCGCCGCGGTCGAAACCACCGCGGTCGCCACGCGGGCCACCCGGACGGTCGCCGCGCTCGTCGTCACGGTCGCGCTTCTGCATCATGGCCGACGGGCCTTCTTCCAGCTCGTCGACGCGGATGGTCATGAAGCGCAGGATGTCTTCATTGATGCCCATCTGGCGCTCCATCTCGGCCACCGCGGCGTGCGGGGCGTCGATGTTGAGCAGGGTGTAGTGCGCCTTGCGGTTCTTCTTGATGCGGTACGAGAGCGACTTCAGGCCCCAGTACTCGTTCTTGGTGACCTTGCCGCCGCCGTTGGTGAGCACTTCGGTCAGGGCCGCAGTCAGCTCTTCCACCTGCGTCGGGGAAACGTCCTGGCGAGCCAGGAAAATGTGTTCGTAAAGGGCCATAAGCGCCTTCCTTCAAGTTGGTTCACAACACTTCCACTCGGCGCGGAGCCCCTTTGAAGCCGGAAAGGCGATCAAAGCAGTCTTCTAAAGAGCGGGAACACGGGAGGACGGGCGAACCCTGTTCATGCGAAATGCATAAACCCTCCGTTCAGCCCCCGGCCGAACGAATGCGAGGCGGGCTATAGGGGAAAAAGGCGGGAATGGCAAGCGGCGCGGAGGCTACGCGTTGAGCATGAGCAACAGCGAGACGCTGATACCGACGACGAAGCCGAGAAACAACAGCCAGAATAGTCGCTTTGTCGGTTTTCGCGCTGCCGTTACGCCCCGCTGTTGAAACCAGGCGCTGACCAACGTCAGCCCGGCAAGGAGTACTGGGTAGGCGACGAGCGAGACAGTTCCGATCGTCCGGGCGGCCATATAGCTCGGCGGCGGATTGATCGGGA
>JAEUMC010000649.1 GCA_016793415.1 Devosia sp.
GGGCGAGCTCAACCTGGTCATGGCGGCCATCGGTTTTCTGATCGTCACCTACTTCGTCACGGTGGGCTCGCCGCTGACCGCGGCTGCCCATAGCGCGGCCGGAAGCCTGTTCTAGTGCCAGGTTTCTGGCTCGGGTCGAGGGCGGTATCCCGCGGCTACAGGCTGAACGGCTTCGACAGCGTCGGTTCGACCTCGACCGAGGCGGCCAAGGCCGCCCAGGCCGGCGATAGCGGCGACGTCTGGTTCTGCGCGCTGCAGCAGACTGCCGGTCGCGGCCGACGCGGGCGGCCCTGGCAATCGCCGCACGGCAACCTCGCCGCCAGCCTGCTGGTGGTTCCCGATGTCGACCCGGCAATTGCAGCCACGCTCGGCTTCGTCGCCGGTGTTTCGCTGAACCAGGCGCTCGCCGGCATCGTGCCGGCCGCCATCCTGAAGACCGGCATCGACGGTGCCGATACGGCCAACGGACGCATCGCGCTCAAGTGGCCAAACGATGTGTTGGCCGATGGCGCCAAACTCGCCGGCATCCTGCTCGAGGCGCACAAGCGCCCGGATGGCGCCATGGCGATCGTGGTGGGCATCGGTGTCAATGTGGTCGAGGCCCCCGAGGGGCTGCCGTACCCGGCAACTTCGCTGCGGGCGCTCGGGCTCGATACGTCGGCCGAGACGGTGTTCGGGGCCCTGTCCGACGCCTGGGTCGATGCAGTGGAGCTCTGGGATCGGGGCAGGGGCATCACGGACGTACTGGAGCTATGGCGCCGTTCGGCTGCCGGCATCGGCGCCGAGGTGGCGGTGAACCGTGACGGCGACATCGTCCGCGGCATTTTTGAAACCATCGACGAGGGCGGACGATTGATCGTTCGCGCCAATGACAACAGCCGCATCGCCATCACCGCCGGTGATGTGCATTTCGGCACGACCGCAAGCGTTAGGAACTGACAATGGCCAAGCCGAGAGCAGATGAACTCGTGTTTGTGCCGCTTGGCGGCGTGGGCGAGATCGGCATGAACATGGGCGCCTACGGCTTCGGGCCGGAGCGCAGCCGCAAATGGATCGTGGTCGACTGCGGCGTGACCTTCGCCGGCCCGCAGGAGCCGGGAGTGGAGCTGATCCTGCCCGACCCGGCTTTCCTCGAGGAGAATGCCGACGACATCCTCGCGCTGATCCTCACTCACAGCCACGAAGACCACTACGGCGCCGTGCTCGACCTGTGGCCGGCCTTCGATCGTCCGGTCTATGCCACCGCCTTTACCGCGGCGATGCTGAGCGCCAAGAAGGAGTCCGAAGGCATCGTCGAGGATGTCGAGGTGAAGCCGATGCGGGTGGGCAAGCCCTTCACGGTCGGCCCCTTCACCATCGAGGCGATCAATGTCGCCCACTCGATTCCCGAAAGCTGTGCGCTGCTGATCACCACGCCGATCGCCCGGGTGATCCACACCGGCGACTGGAAGCTCGATCCGCACCCGGTGGGTGCCCCGCCGACCGATGTCGGCCGCTTCGCGCAGATCGGCGAGGACCGCTCGACGCCGATTGCGCTGATCTGCGATTCCACCAACGCCATGAAGGACGGCACCAGCCCGTCGGAAGACGAGGTCGCTTCGACGCTCGAGGCGCTGATCGCCGAGTCGACCCACCGCGTGGCGGTGACCACCTTTGCCTCCAATGTCGGACGGGTGATCTCGGTGGCGCGCGCGGCGCAGAAAGCCGGCCGCAAGGTGGTGATGTCGGGCAGGGCGCTGCACCGCATCAGCGGCATTGCCCGCGAGCTCGGCATGCTGGAGGGGATCGACCCGTTCCTCGACCAGAACGAGTACAAGACGCTGCCACGCGGCAAGGTGGTGCTGCTGTGCACCGGCAGCCAGGGCGAAGCACGCGCTGCCATCGCCCGCATTGC
>JAEUMC010000671.1 GCA_016793415.1 Devosia sp.
GTCAGGACGTTCTTTTCCGCCGTATAGAGCTGCAGCACGTCGCGGCCGGTATCGTCGAAGCCAAGGATGGCGCTGGTGATGCCGGCGCCGGCGACGAGGTTGCCATCGAGGAAAGTGACGCCGTTCGAGGCCATCTCGACGGTGCCGCTGCCGGAGGCGGCGCTGCCGAAATTGGCCGAGGCGTAGCCATAGGAGCCGGCATAGATGGTGAGCAGGCCGGCTCGGGTGCCATCGATATTGGCGCGGCACCCCCAGTTGCCCTCGACGCCGGCGCCGGTCATCGACTGAGCCGCGGCAGGCGCGGCGAGCAGCAGCAGGGCAGCGAAAGCAAGGGCAAGGCGCATGGCGTGACTCAACTCCGTTGGGTCAGCAACTTCCCCAATCCGGGGATTTTGGTCAACGCCTCAAGCACCCGCAAGTGCGGCGGCATGCGGTAGTCACGCAGTTTGGAAAAGCCGACCAGTTCGGCGTGGTAGACCTTCTCGCCGCGCTGGTTCACCGCATCGAGGCTGTTGAACAACAGGCCCCAGCCGGGAATCGAGTTGGAGGGGCGCTTGCCGGTGACGGTGAGCGTGTAGGTGACAGTGTCGCCGGGCCTGACCGGCGCCTTGAATTCCATCTTGTTGACGCCGGGGGAGGGGCCGGAGACGCCCGGCTCCTGGCCGAGGTCGCGCAGCCGCACTTCCTCGGCGTCGAGCGCGTCGACCATCTTCCTGTGCCCCATCAGCACGGTGTGCCAGCCCGAGGCGATGACGCCGCCGAAATGGCTATGCGCGGCAGTTGCGGGGTCGAGATGGAAATATTGCGGGTCGTAGTCGCGACCGAATGCCAGGATCTCGGCTTCGCTGAAGGTGTGGCTGCCGAGCGGGAACGGCTCGTCGATGGTGATGTCCTCGAACCAGCGGGTCATGCGGCACCGCCCTGCTCGACGTCGTAGGGCTGCTCTGGCTGCGCCTGCAGGCCGGCCTCGGGGTCGCGTGCTTCCACCAGGTTGGCGAGCCGCATGCTCATCACCGGCTGGCCCTTCTGGTTGCGGACGTCGAGGTCGATCGAGACGATGCCCCAGTTTGGATGGTGGCGAGAGCGGCGCAGCTCGGCGATGGTGGCGGTGGCCCAGATGGTATCGCCCTTCATCACCGGCTTCTTCCATTTGAGATCGGAAAAGCCGAGCCCGCCGGCCGAGGCGATCTTGCTCAGGAAGCTGTCGCCCAGCAGTCGCAGGGTCAGCGCGGCGGTCTGCCAACCGGAGGAGGCGAGCCCGCCGAGCAGCGAACGCCTGGCGGCGGCTTCGTCGAGGTGAAAGGGCAGGGGGTCGAACTCGCGGGCGAAGGAGAGGATCATCTCCTTGGTCACCAGGGTCGAACCCAGATTGATGGTCTCGCCGACGACGAGATCCTCGAAATGGCGGCGGTCAGCAGTGACGGCGTTCATGGCGGGTTGACGTATACGTCAACCCATGGGCGAGAGGCAAGGTGGAGGTGGGGGACGTCTGGCGCCCCTCAGATCAGGCCAGCCCCCAGATGATCGCGATGCTGCGCACGGTGCAGTAGATGACGAAGCTGAGCGGGAACAGGCCGAGCAGCCAGACCGGCAGGCGGCGCGTGGCGTCGCCTGAGATGATGCCGATCCAGATCAAGAGGCCGACCGCGCCGACGACCAGCGCGAACATCACGACGAACCAGCCGCCGAGGATGTTGCCGATAGCGAGGATCACCGGGGTTAGCGCCGCCGCAATGATCGGGCCGACGACCCATACGGCCTGCTTCTCGCGCCAGGCGAGGGCGGCGACGAGGCCGAGCAGCAGCAGGGCGAAGCCGACTGTCGGGATGACGGTGAAGGGGCTGACAGTGCCGCCGGCGAGCCCCAGCGGTCCCGAGAGATAGGACGACACGGTCGGCCACCACGAGCCGAAGATCTGGTCGAGCATGATTTGGCCCAGAGGTTATGAGTTAAGATGCTGAAATAACTATGATCTATGGCAGTGCGGGAGGCCTCGTGAGCCTCCCGGGAACGCGTTCAGGTATTGAACTTGAACAGCATGACGTCACCATCCCTGACGACGTATTCCTTGCCCTCGTCGCGGGCCTTGCCGGCTTCCTTGGCGGCGACTTCACCGCCCAGCGTGACGAAATCCTCGTAGCCAATGGTCTGGGCGCGGATGAAGCCGCGCTCGAAATCGGTGTGGATCACGCCGGCCGCCTGCGGGGCGCGGTCGCCCTTGTGGATGGTCCAGGCGCGCGTCTCTTTCGGGCCGACGGTGAAGTAGGTCTGCAGCCCGAGCAACTGGTAGGCCTCGCGGATCAGCCGGTTGAGGCCCGGCTCGTGCAGCCCGAGGCTTTCGAGATACTCGGCCTGCTCCTCGTCGGGCAGTTGCGCCAGCTGGCTCTCGATTTCGGCGGAGATGACGATCACCGCGGCATTGTGCTGCTTGGCGTACTCCTCAACCTGCTTGGTCATGGCGTTGCCGGTCGCCGCCGAGGCTTCGTCGACGTTGCAGACATAGAGCGCGGGCTTGGAGGTGAGGAGCTGCAGCTCGACGAAGGCCTTTTCTTCGTCGGCCGAGCGCTGCACCAGGCGGGCCGACTTGCCGTCGCGCAGCAGCAGCAGCGAGCGATCGATCAGGTCGAGCGTCGCCTTGGCGTCCTTGTCGCCGCCCTTGGCCTTCTTTTCGACGCCGGCGCGGCGCTTCTCGAGGCTTTCGAGGTCGGCAAGCATCAGCTCGGTCTCGACCACTTCGGCGTCGGCGAGCGGATCGACCTTGTTGGCGACGTGGATGATGTTGCCGTCCTCGAAGCAGCGCAGCACATAGGCGATGGCGTCGCACTCGCGGATATTGGCGAGGAACTGGTTGCCGAGGCCTTCGCCTTTCGAGGCGCCTTTCACGAGACCCGCGATATCGACGAAGCTCATCTTGGCGGGGAGGATCTGCGCCGATTTGCCGATCGAGGCGAGCCTATCGAGGCGCGCGTCGGGGACGGCGACTTCGCCGGTATTCGGCTCGATGGTGCAGAACGGGAAGTTCGCCGCCTGGGCGTTGGCGGTGCGGGTCAGCGCATTGAAAAGCGTCGACTTGCCCACGTTGGGCAGGCCGACGATGCCCATCTTGAAACCCATGACAGTCTCCGGAAATCGTCGTTGGCGGCGCGAAGAAAGCCGCGCCAGTCGTTGCGCTTCACATCGGTTGATCGAAGGCGGAAGTCAATTGGTTTGGTGTGCTTGGCGCCCCTCACCCTAACCCTCTCCCCAAAGGGGCGAGGGGACGATGGGGGCACCGACCGTGCCACAGCGCCCCCTCGCCCCTCTGGGGAGAGGGCCGGGGTGAGGGGCGCCAAGCGCACTAGTCCTTCTTGAACAGCTTCTTCAGCATGTCCGCCATCGGGCCGGTCTCGGGGACCCTGGCTTGCGGCTCGGTGGGACGCGCGGCGCGGATGTGGCTTTGGGCCGGCGCCTTCTTGCGGGTCGGGTCGGCGGTGTCGGGGC
>JAEUMC010000684.1 GCA_016793415.1 Devosia sp.
TCCGTCTCCCCCTCAACGCAATGCTATATTGTTATGAGAATAACCTAGTAGCCGTCAAGCAAGAGCCTGGGCGCAATGCGGAAAATCTGGTGCAGGGAAGCTGTTCTTCCCCCTCCCCTGAGGGGCGAAGGGAAGAGCTGCCGATAACTCAGTACTGCTGCGACACTCCACCAACCGGGAGCCACTGCGGGAACTCCGCCGCCAGCCGTGCGCGATAGGCCTCGTACACTGCATCTCCCACCGTTTCGTACGGCGGCAGCAACCGCAGCGGGAAATCCGGTTCGCTGAGTTTCAGGATGGTCTTGTCGTAGGCGCCGTCGACATAGCTGCCGCCGGCGCTGTCGAGCAGGGCGTGCAGCACGCCGCAGAGCTCGCGATAGAGCGTCGCGAAGCGCGGCCAATCGCCATTGGCGCCAGCGTGCAGGTACTCGAAAGCCCGCGCCGGGTTGCTGGAGGAGATCGAGGTCAACAGCCCGCAGTCACCGAGCGGCGCGCCGATGTAGTGGCCCTGCTCGGTGAAGAAGTGGCGCAGCTCAGGCGCGTGCCGCATCAGGCCCGAGATGAAGAACGGATCGCCGCCGCCATATTTGGTGGCGACGAGGTTGGGGTGTGCCGCCGCCAGTTCGGCATAGAGCCGCGGCGAGACCAGCCGGCCCGATCGCATCAGGTTGTAGTGGAGGACTTTCGCCCCGGGAAAGCTGCCGCAGAGCTCGGTGAACACCCGGCGCAGCTCGGTGTCGGTCACCACCGACCAGTTGGGCAGCGAAATCTGAAAGGTATCGATGCCGAGGGTACGGCAGTAATCGAGCCGCTCGAGCATGGTGGCCAGCGACTGGCTGACGATGCCGACCATCGGCGTGGCGCCGCCCGCCTCACGCATGGTCTCCGCGAAGATCGCCGCAACGCGGTGGAACATGCCGTCGGTGACCGCATAGCCCTCCCCCGCGGTGCCAAAGATGTAGAGGTCGGGCAGCCCCGCGCTGACGAGGTTACCGATGGTGCGGCGGAACAGCGGCTCGTCGAGCGCGCCATCGTCGCGCCAGGGCAGGCAGACGGTGCCGAGCACGGTACGCGGGTAGCGGCTCATCTGGCGAAATCGATCTGCACGCGATCGACCTCGACATAGCCCTGGGCAATGCTCGAGGGCCAGATCGGGTAATCGCGGCCGGCCCGCAGCCGATGCGGATCGCCACCGATCTCGCCCATCGGCCGGGGTCTTACCGGGAACATGATGATGTGGATGTTGACGTTCACCTTACCCAGGATGTCGAGCAGCGGCTTTTCGCCATAGGTATCGGTGCGATCGTGGCGCGAACCGATGCTGGTCCATTGGCTCGGATCCGGCACGGCGGTGACGGTGGTTTCGGTCCACTCGGGGTTCACCGCAAAAGTCTGACCGGTCAGCACCCAGCCGGAGGTGATGCCGTCCTTACTGCCCTGGATCAGCAGCGACAGCTTCGTGCCGGCGGCTTCCAGTTCACCGCGGGTGCGCAGGGTGATTTTCGCATTGGTGAAGTCGGTGGAAAACTTGCCGCCGGTGAAGCGGTTCGGCCCCGAGACCTCGCGCACCGATTCGCCGGAGGGGCCGTGGGTGACCATGCACATCAGCAGCTGCAGGTAGCCACCGCCGGGCGGCGCGTGATTGTAATCGACCCACCAGGGGCCCTGGCAGCGCACCACGCCGTTGCCGATCGGCAGCGCCGCGGGCGGGGCGAAATTGTCGACCACGCGCATCCAACCGCCCGGCCCGTCATCGAAATCCTCGACGTAAGACCTCACCAGAACCCCCTCGCCCCTTGCTCACAATATTATCTTATCATTATAACATCTGGAGCGATGTCAAGGGAACGATCGGGGGGATCGGTTGGCGACGAAGCACGCGATCATTGTTGGCGCCGGAGTGACCGGGCTGTCGACGGCGTATCACCTCAAGCGGATGGGTTACGACGCCGTCACGGTGCTGGAAAAGGACAGCGTCGGGGCCGGTTCCAGCAGCCGTGCCGCGGGCATCTCCACCGGGCTGTTATGGTCGAAGACCGGGGTGCTGGCGCGGAAGACCGCGCTTCGCTTCTTCCGCCAGTTCAGCTCCGAGTTCGACGGCTACAGTTTCCACAACGAGCATGGGTGCCTCGGCCTGTTCAGCCCGGAGCTGTGGTCGGCGCGCGAGGCGCTGCTGCCGCTCTATGACGAATATGACGTACCCTATCAGATCCTCTCGCCCGGGGAGATGCGGCGGCGCTGGCCGCAGCTCAACCCCCAGGCCGACCATATCGGCCTGCTCGATCCGCTCGGCGGCTACAGCGAGCCGGCGGCCTACCTGCCGGCGCTGACGGGGCGGATACAGGCGCTCGGCGTGAAGCTGATCGAGAACTGCGTGGTCGAGGAGTTGCTGACCTCGGGCGATCGGGTGACCGGGGTGCGCACGGCCACCGGCGTGATCGAGGCCGATGCGGTGGTGGTCACCAACTACGCCTGGATCCTGCCGCTGCTGGCGACCGCCGGCATCGCCATCCCGGCCAAGACCTTCGTCCACCAGCGCTATGTGTCGAAGCCGCTCGGCGCGCAGCTCCACATTCCGCCGGTCAATGCCGACCCCTATCTTGGCTATGTCAGACCGGCGGATGGCAACCGCGTGCTGATCGGGGCGGAGACGCCGGACCGCGACGACTGGAAGGTACGCGATTTCGGCTTCCAGCTCACCGCCATCGAAGACGATCCGCGGGTGCTGCCCGAGGCGCTCGCCCGGTTCGGCGATTTCGTACCGGCCCTGGCGGACGCCGAATGGGAAACCCGCAAGGTGGGGCTTTTGTCGTTCTCGATGGATGGCGAGCCGATCCTCGGGCCGTTTGGCGGGGTCGAAAACCTCTATGCCGGAGTGTGCTTCCATTCGGGCGGCTTCAGCTACAACCCGGCCTCCGGCTTCTACCTCGCCGAGTTCGTCATGAAGGGCCGAACCTCGATCGACCTCACCGCCTTCTCGCCCGACCGGTTCTCGGCGGCGGAGACCGCCGACTATCTTGCCTCCACCGTGCCGCAACGCCACGCCGCCCGCCGCCGCCACTAATGGAAGAGCCAACCATGCGCGACCTCGACCCGACCGACCTCGACCGGCAGATCTGGGAGGACGAGCTTGCCGATTTCGTCCCCGACAAGGTGTTCGACGTCCACACCCATATCTATCGCTGGGCCTTCGATCTCGACCCGAACCGGCTCAGCGGCCCGTTCGCCGGCAGCATCGGCGCCTATTTCCCCGAGGTGACCTGGGAGTTGGCAGACGAGGTGGATGCGACGCTGTTCCCCGGTCGGCAGGTCGAGCGGCTGTCGTTCCCGTTCCCCTTCCCCAACCCCTGCGACTTTACCGGCTCCAACACCTATGTGGCCGCCGAGGTGGCGAAAGGTGGCGGCAGCTCACGCGGATTGATGCTGGTGCATCCGGGGATGAGCGCCGCCGAGGTGGAGGCCGAAATCCGGCGCACCGGGCTGATCGGGCTCAAGCCCTATCGCTTCTACGCCGCCGACCCGGTGCAGTGCCGGATCACCGACATGCTGCCCGAACAGCAGATCGCGGTGGCCGACCGGCTCGGGCTGATCATCATGATGCACCTGGGCAAACGCGAGGCCATCGCCGACCCCGAGAATATCGACGACATGGTGCGGCTCAGCGAGAAATACCCCGGAGCCAAATGGGTGCTGGCGCATTGCGCCCGCAGCTATTCGGCCTGGGCGATCGAGAAGGCGGCGGCGCGGCTCAGGGGCTTGCCGAACGTCTGGTACGACACCTCAACGGTGTGCGATTCCGATGCGCTCGACGCACTCTATACCGGGGTCGGGGTGGAGCGGGTGATGTATGGCTCGGACGACATGATCGGCCCGATGCGCGGCAAGTACATCACCTATGGCCGGGCCTGGGCGTATCTCTCGCCGACCAACCACGCGATGGGGTTGAGCCATTGCGACGGGCGGATGACCTATATCCGCTATGAGCAGCTGCGCGCGATGAAGCGTGGGGCACGGCAGATCGGGTTGAGCGGGGCGCAGCGGGAAGCGCTGTTCTATGGGACGGCGCGGGCATTGGTGGATTCGGTGAGGGTTTAGCGCCGGCCTCTCGGTGATCCTCCCCCGCGGGGCGGGGGAGGGGGACCGCCGAAGGCGGTGGAGGGGGCGGCAAGAGTCGCCGGCTTGGACTCCCCCCCCCCCCCCCCCAGCCGGGGGCCCCCCCCCCCCCCCCCCCGGGGGGGCCCCAGGGGGCCCCCGGGGGCCCCCCCCCGCCCCCCCACAACCCCCCCCA
>JAEUMC010000693.1 GCA_016793415.1 Devosia sp.
TCGGTCGCCGCCGATCGCTACTGGTTCCTGCCGGTGGGGTGGCTGATGGCCGATCAGTTCCGGGTGGACCAGTGGATCAAGGACGTGAGCGAGCCGGTGTTCGTGGCCCACGGCACTGCCGACCGCACTATCGGGGTCAGCCATGGTGAGCGGGTTTATGCGCTGGCGCCGAACCAGGACGAGCTCTGGGTCGAGCCCGGGGCAGGGCACTCCGAGATGTGGGAGCGCGGGATCTGGGAGCGAGCAAAGGGGTTTTTCGCGCGGGCGGAGGCTGGGGGGCGCTAGAGCCGCGCGGCCGGCGCCCGCCCCGGCTCCAAGACAAAACGCCGGCCCCAAGGGGCCGGCGTTTCAATTTCAGCGCTAAGCGCCGGCTCAGTAGAGGGTCAGGCCCGAGAAGGCGACCGAGTAGTTGAGGCCGGTCTGGCCCTGGATCGACCACGGCTGCAGGGCGAAGCCCTTGCGCGAGCCGCCGATCAGCCAGTTGCCGCCGAGGCCGACGCCGAGCGTGGCTTCAGCCGAGCCGCCGACATAGGTGCCGGCCAGCGAGCCCTTGCCGTACTTGGTGTTGGAGGCCGAGAACACCAGCCAGACGATCTCGGTGCGGCCGGTGACGCCGATGTCGATGCCGAGCTTCTTGATGTTGCCCTGGTAGCGCTCGGTCTTGTAGCCGTCGCGCTTGAAGCGGCAGGTCATGTCCTTGGACGAGCCGATGATGAAACCGATGCCGGGCTCGACGGTGCAGGTGAGCACGCCGACCTTGACCTGGGTGGCGGCCTGGGCGGCGCCGGCGGTCATGAGCATGACGGCAGCAGCGGCCGCGGCGATGAACTTCTTCATGTTGGAGTCCCCAATGTTTGACGCGTTTGTAGTCGACCCAGAGTGGATCGGGAGTCTATCCGTTGCCGCCAACGGCACAAGGCCTCATCCGGTTGCGCAGAAACTGCACAAATATGAGCGAATTCTGGCGGTACGTAACAAAAACGCCGCCCTTGTGAGGCGGCGTTCCTGAACCAAATCTGAACGCCTCTTACGGGCGTGCCGGACGCGCTGCCGCGGCGGGGGCGGGCAGGCCGCCTTCACGCTGGGCGCGCTTGCGAGCCAGCTTGCGGGCGCGGCGCACGGCCTCGGCCTTCTGGCGAGCCTTCTTCTCGGACGGCTTCTCGTAGTAGTTGCGAAGCTTCATCTCGCGGAAGACGCCTTCGCGCTGGAGCTTCTTCTTCAGTGCGCGCAGCGCCTGGTCAACATTGTTATCGCGAACAACTACTTGCAAGCGCAACCGCCCTTCGTAATCAGTCAGAACTGTTTGAGGTAAACGCCCCAAAGGAGCGCCGACCGGCTGAACCGGTCATTCGTGGGCGGCTATATAGGCCAATCGAAACGGCTTGTCCACACCGGCGAGCGTCCGAAATCGCTCATTTTGCGCGCTTTTTCAACGCAACCCGATTGATGTGACCCATTTTCCGCCCGCGCCGCGACTCGGCCTTGCCGTAGGCATGCGGCCGGATGCTCGGGCCAAGCCGTTCGGGAATCGCGGTGATTTCGTCGCCGATCAGGTTCTCCATCACCACATCGGCCATGCGGCCGGGGTCGCCCAGCGGCCAGTTGACCACGGCGCGGATGTGCTGCTCGAACTGGTCGGTAATAGCGACGGCTTCGGTCCAGTGCCCGGAATTGTGTACCCGCGGCGCGATCTCGTTGACCAGGAGCCTGCCGCCCGGCAGCACGAAGAACTCGACCCCGAGCACGCCGACATAGTCGAGCGCCGTGGCAATCTGCTCAGCGATCTCCACCGCCTTCCTGGCGGTTTTCGAACTGATGTCGGCCGGAACCGTGCTGGTCTTGAGGATATGGTCGCGGTGGACGTTCTCAGCCGGATCGAACGCGGCGACCTCGCCCAAGGCGTTCCGCGCCACCACCACCGAGATCTCCTTGTCGAAGGCGATGAAGCCCTCCAGCACCAGCGG
>JAEUMC010000698.1 GCA_016793415.1 Devosia sp.
CGCGCAGCAGCCAGGCTGACAGCAGGTTCACTGCCAGGCCAACCACGGCGACAATGATGGCCTGCGTGAAGTTGATGCTGACCGGCGCGTAAAAGCGCATCAGGCTCTCCCAGCCGATGAGCAGAGCGATGAGGGCCAGGACTACGGCACTGGCAAAGCCGGCAAGCTCCCCGAGCTTGCCGGTGCCGAACGAAAAGCGAGGATTGCGCGCGTGGCGCCGGGCGAAGAAATAAGCGAGCGCCGCGATCAGCATGGCAGCCGCGTGCGTGGACATGTGCCAGCCGTCGGCGACCAGGGCCATGGACCCGTACCAGGTTCCCGCAACGATCTCGACGACCATCATGCTGGCGGTCAGGGCGATGACGAACCAGGTTCGGCGCTCGTTGCGCTCGTGATGTTCTCCGAGGAAGACATGCTCGTGTGGGCTGGGGAGGCGGGCGGCGTGGTTCATTTCAGATAGGTCCTGATGACGTCGATCAGATCGGCGGCGCCCTGTGCGCGCGTCGGGTCGTCGTCCTTGTCGGGGTTGGAGATGTGCTCGCGTACATGATCCTCGATCAGTTCGGCGGTCAGCCCGGTCACTGCCCCCCGCACCGACGCCACGAGATTGAGGACCTCGCCGCATGGCGCCTCGGCCTCCAGCGATCGCTCGATGGCCTCGATCTGTCCCTTGAGGCGGCGAACGCGTGCCAGCAACTTCGTCTTCTGCTTGGTCAGGTGCGACATAGCATAGGGGGATACCCTATCTTGGCGGCTTGTGCAAACGTGGTGGTGTGTGAATGATGCTGTCCAAAGGAGACGTCATGCCAATCCAAGCCATGGACGCTGCGCTGCGCCGTGCCGTCCTGATCGTCGCGCTGCTCAATCTGGGCTATTTCGGCATTGAGTTCGCGGTTGCCCTTTCCATCGGCTCGGTGTCGCTGTTCGCCGACAGCGTCGATTTCCTCGAGGACACATCTGTCAATCTCCTGATCTTTTTTGCACTCGCGTGGTCGGCCACCACCCGGGCCCGCGTCGGCATGCTGCTTTCCGGCATCCTGCTCATCCCGGCGCTCGCACTGCTCTGGTCGCTGTGGGGCAAGTTCACCAACCCGGTGCCGCCCGAACCGTTCTCGCTGTCCCTGACCGGTGCCGGAGCTCTGGCGGTCAACCTCGGCTGTGCCTTCCTGCTCGCCCGCTTTAGGGCTCACAGCGGCAGCCTGACGAAGGCGGCGTTCCTGTCGGCTCGCAACGACGCGATCGCCAACATTGCCATCATCGGCGCAGGATTGATTACGGCCTTCATCTGGGACTCTGTGTGGCCCGACGTGATCGTCGGGCTCGGCATAGCGGCCATGAACATCGATGCGGCCCGCGAGATCTGGGAGGCAGCGAGGGAGGAGCACCAGGCGGCGGCGTAGGGGAGTCCGGCGCAAGAATGATCCAGCCGGCTACTCCGCGCAACACGACAGTTTGGCGGGGTCCTTCGTTCGGGCAATGGCGGCAATCTTCAGCGCTTCCGCCATCGTCGGATAAACATGGATCAGATCCACGAAGTCCGAGAGCGTCGCGTGGAAGCGCATGGCCATGGCGGCCTCGTGGATGACTTCGTGGGCCGCGGCGCCGACCATAGAGACGCCCAGCACCTCCCCCGTATCGGCATCGGCGACCATCCTGATGACGCCATGGGTGTCGCGCGTGGCCCCGGCGCGCGGGACGATGTTCATAGGCAATGGTCGGCACCAGCAGCGATGTCCGGACCCTGCGGCCTCCGCCTCGGTCAGCCCGACCACGCCCACCGGCGGGTCGGTGAAGATGGCGCGCGGGATGACGCGGCCGTCGAACCGCCGCGGCGGTTCCTGCGACAGAGCGTTGTATGCCGCGATCACGCCCTGGCGCGCACCCACCGGGGTCGCCATCCGGCTGCCGTGCTGGCTGCCAATCACGTCGCCGGCCGCGAAGATGTGTCGCACCGCAGTGCGGAGCTCGGTGTCGACCTCGACCTCGCCGCGATCGTTGCGCCGGATGCCCACTGCATCGAGCCCGATGCCGTCGCTGTTCGGCCGGCGGCCGGTCGCGATCAACAGTCGGCTGGCTTCGAGCGCGCGCACCTCGGCGCCAGCCCGGATGACAGCGGCGACTCCTTCGCCGGTACGACTGACGCGTTCGAGGATCGCGTCGTTGACGACCTCGATCCCCTCGGCGGCAAACGCTTTGCCGATCTCGCGGCCGACCTCCGGCTCGTAGCCGCGACCGAGGAGCTGGCGGCTGCGGTTGACGATCGTCACCTTGGTGCCGAACCGGGCGAACATCTGGCCCAGTTCGAGCGCGATGTAGCCGGCGCCGACGATCAGCAGCGATGGCGGCAGGTCCGTCAGTTCCTCGTCCTCGCCATGCGTCAGTAGGTCGCTGGTCATGTAGGGAACGGCGTCGAGACCGGGGATATCCGGAATGTCCGGTCGCGAGCCCGTCGCGATGAGGATCCGTTCGCCCGTCAGGCGCCGGCCATCCACGTCGACGGTGCGTGGATCGAGGAAGCGGGCATTGCCCTCGACCACCTCAAACTGGCCGCCGAGCAGCCCATCGTATTTCTTGCGGCGGTAGTCGAGGATGACCTCGTCCTTCTGCGCGATGAGCTGCCGGAAGTCGACGCGAAGCCCCTCGCCGTCGGTCGTGAGTCCCGGATAGCGCGGATGGCGCGCCTCATGGACAAGCTTTGCCGCCTCGATGAGGTTCTTGGACGGCAGGCAGCCGCGATTGACGCAGGTACCGCCGATGGTGCGCTGCTCGATCATGACCGACGTCTTGCCCAGCTCTTGGGCGCGGAGCGCCGCGGCGAAGGCGGTCGAGCCGGAGCCCAGGATAACGAGGTCGAAGTGGTTGGTGGCTTCGTTCATTGAGGCCTCGGAACAAGAGCAATGGGAAGGTGGCCTCGATCAGGCGCCGCTGGCGAGATGCGCCGGGTAGCCGATGCCGCTCGATGCGGCCGCGATCGCGTCCACCGTCGCAACCGCCGGATCGAAGGTCACAGTCGCTGTTTTGGCCGCGAAGTCGACCACGACCGAGGCGACGCCGGGAACGCGTTCCATTGCAGTCTTCACTGTGAGCGGACAGAGCTCGCAATACATGTTCTCGATGGTGAATACTGCGGACTCGGTAACGACATCGGCCTGAGCGAGAACGGGCGTCGCAAGAGAAACATTGACAAGCACTGGAACAACGCTCGTGAGCGCGAGGAGAACAATAGTGGTGGCTTTCATCGGTCTTACCTTCAGTAGAGGAACGGAGCCCACCAGCCGATGGTGAGCGCGAGCAGAACGAGCGCAGTTGCGATCCAGAGCACCGCCTGTGTGATGACGGTGGATTCGGGCCGCGCGCAGTAGCCGTCGGGACCGCATTCATCTACGGGCCGCGGTTTGAAGTAGACCTGCCAAAACCCGGCGCCGATCAGTCCGAGCGCCACCACGGCAATGTAGGCCTGGTAGGGATCGAGCAGGGTGAGGCTGCCGATCCAGGCGCCGGAGACGCCCAGGGTCACAAGGGCAAGCGGCAGCACGCAGCATGCCGACGCAAGCACGGCCCCTACGACGCCTCCGGCGGCCAGCAGGGTCCTCTTCCTGCGTGCGCCGTTGTCGGCGCTTCCTTGTCTCTCAAGCGCTT
>JAEUMC010000709.1 GCA_016793415.1 Devosia sp.
CCATCCTTGACGGTCAGCTTCTGCGCCGCATCGGCCACCTGTTCCCAGGTCCAGCGCTTGGATGAGCCGAGCGTATCGACGTCCGCCTGGCTGGCGTTCTGCCCGGCGGTGAGCCCGTCCGGCGCCGTGATGCCGGCATCGGCGAACAGCTTCTTGTTGTAGAACAGCACCTGCGCCGAGTTGTTGATCGGCAGCGCAAACTGCGTCGCGTCATACTTGCCCGCATCGATCGCCGCCGGCACCAGGCTCGAGGTGTCGATCGAGGCATCGATCGGGGCGAGGAAGCCGCGCGAGGCGTAGCTCGCGACCAGCGGTGCATCGACATAGACGAGGTCGATGCCCGCATCCTTCGAGCGCAGCCGCAGTTCGGCCACCTGGAAGAACTGCGCGAACGGGTAGGGCTGGAGGTTGATCTTGGTGCCCGGATGCGCCGCCGTGTAGGCGTCGACCACTGCCTGCATGGCCGTGGTGTCGCCGCCCTCGATGACGATCATGTTGAGCGTCTTGTCCTGCGCCAGCGCCGGTGCTGCGACCATTGCCGCAACCATGCTGATCGCCAAGGCCGTGTTCCACATCTTCATTTTACGTAACCCTTCTCCTGTAGCTGAATTCTAAGCCTGTTTCGCGAACCGCTTGGCGCCCCAGATGAGCGCGGGCGTAACCAGCGCGGCGAATTTCGCCGCGTCGACCGTCATGGCGACGCCGACATTCTTGATGCGCGTATCGTGCCTTGGGGCCTGCGGGCGAAAGTCGATCAGCGTCTGCCCATAGCCCGGGCCGTCGCCGATGATCACCTCGCCCGGAAGCTGCTCGATGCCGAAGATCGTGGGATCGATCAGCCAGGCCACCGCGCAGGGATCGTGCAGCGGTGCACCCGGCTTGTCCTCGCCGGCAAAGGCGTAATAGGTGCCGCAATAAAAGGCCATGATGTCCGCGACCGGATTTTCGCCGCTGACCGCGGCGCGCACTTCGGCGATGTCGGCGCGGCTGAGCAGCGTCTGGTGCGTCAGGTTCAACCCGAACATCACCAGCCTGGCGCCCGACTTGAAGACGATCCGCGCCGCTTCCGCATCGGCCCAGGTGTTGAACTCGGCTGCCGGGGTCACGTTGCCCTCGGTGGCCGATCCGCCCATGAAGACGATCTGCTTGAGCTTTGTCGCGAGGTCCGGCCGCAAGGCCAGCGCCAGCGCGATGTTGGTCATCGGCCCGATCACCACGAGGCTGATCTCACCAGGGTTGGCATCGACCTTGGCGATGATCGCCTCGACCGCCCCGACGGCGTCGGCCTTGCGCTCGGTCTGCGGCAGCTCGACACCCGCGCTGTCGAGCCCGGAGGGACCGTGGAAGGCGGCGGGGAATTCGTAGCGGTGCAGCAGCGGCAGCACGGCGCCGGCATGCACCGGCACGTCGAGCCCGAACGCATCGACGATCCTGAGCGCATTGCGCGTCGTGTTCTCCAGCGAGGCATTGCCGCACACCGTGGTGATCGCTTCGATCCGGATCGCCGGGTGCGATGCCGCAAGCAGGATTGCCGCCATGTCGTCATGGCCGGGATCGCAATCGATGATGATGCGGTGAGGAGTCGAAACGGACATAAGAAATCTTGCTCTAGTGAGTGGAGAGGACGTCGCCGTGCGTGGATCCGGACACGAGGCCGCCAGGCTTCGAAACCTGGAGAGGGAGGAACCCGGTTCCGGCGGCCTGGCGCCTCGCATCCGAGCCAAAACACTAGGCTGGACGGGCCTCGGGCAACAATTTACAAATCGGCCGTTCGATTGAGTTTTCGTCAATGGTTGAGACCGGCCACCTGCTGAACGCCCTGCGCGCCTTCGAGGCGGCGGCCCGGCTCGGCAGCGTCAAGAAGGCGGCGCAGGATCTGAGCGTCACCGATGGCGCGGTGAGCCGCCAGATCAAGCATCTCGAGGATGCGCTGGGGGTCGAGCTGTTCGAGCGCGGCAACCGCTCGATCCGCCTTACGCCGGCCGCCGCGGAATATGCCGCCACCATCTCCGAAGCCTTCGCCTCGATTGCGCGCGGCACCGAACAGCTGCGCCATGCTCACAACCGCCAGACCATCATGCTGACGGCGCCCGACGCGTTCCTCTTGCGCTGGCTGGTGCCGCGGCTGCAGAGCCTCGAGGCGCTGCTCGACGGCACCTCGGTGCGCCTCACCACCTGGAGCCGCGAGATCAAC
>JAEUMC010000765.1 GCA_016793415.1 Devosia sp.
TCGAGGAAGCGAGCGTCTACGACCTGTTCGACAACCCCATCCACCCCTATACGCTGGGGCTGATGGGGGCGATCCCGCGCTCGGTCGCCGGGCGCCCCACCAGCGAGCGGCTGGTCGATATCACCGGCACGGTGCCGCCGCCCTGGGACCTGCCAAAGGGATGCGCCTTCGCGCCGCGCTGCCCGCGTGCCTCGGCGCGCTGCCGCGAAGAGCGGCCGCCCTTCGAGGAAAAGCGCCCCGGACACTTCGCCGCCTGCTGGGAGCATGTCAATGCCTGAGGCTTTGCTCGCCGTCGAAGATCTCGAGGTGCATTTCCCGGTGCGCTCGGGGGTGTTCCAGCGCAAATCCGCCACGGTCAGGGCCGTCGACGGGGTCAGCTTCGCAATCGGCAAGGGCGAGACGCTGAGTCTGGTGGGCGAGAGCGGCTGCGGCAAATCCACCACGGGCCTCGCGCTGATGGGCCTCGTCAAGCCGACCGGCGGGCGCGTCCGCTTCGGCGGCGACGAAATCCGCGGTTTCGACCGCCGGGCGCTGAAGGATTATCGGCGCCGGGTGCAGATCGTCTTCCAGGATCCGTTCTCCTCGCTCAACCCGCGCCACCGGGTGCGCGACGCCATTCGCGCGCCCCTCGATATCCACGGCATCGGCACCCGCGCCGAGCGCGAAGCGGAGGTGGCGCAGCTGATGGCGCGCGTCGGGCTGCGGCCCGACCAGGCCGACAATTTCCCGCACCAGTTCTCCGGCGGGCAGCGGCAGCGCATCGGCATCGCCCGGGCCCTGGCGCTGAAGCCCGACCTCATCATCTGCGACGAGCCGGTCTCGGCGCTCGATGTGAGCGTGCAGGCGCAGATCCTCAACCTGCTCGCCGACCTGCAGCGCGACCTCGGGGTGGCGTACCTGTTCATCTCGCACGACCTCGGCGTGGTCGAGCACATCTCGCACCGGGTGGCGGTGATGTACCTCGGCAAGATCGTCGAGATCGCCCCGACGACCGCGTTGTTCGAAAAGCCGACGCACCCCTATACCGAGATGCTGACGCGCGCCGCCCCGACCCTCGACCCGAGGGCGCGCCACACCTTCAGCGCCAGTAACGACGATGTGCCGAGCGCCATCAACAAGCCGAGCGGCTGCCCCTTCCACACCCGCTGCCCCCTCGCCACCGACCTGTGCAAGAGCAGCGAGCCGGCTCTAACCGCCCGCGACGACGACCGGTTCGTGGCGTGTCATCACCGGTAGAATCGCGATGCCGACAGCTTGTCTCGCAAGCCGGTGCGTGAAGAGCACCCCCTCCCCTGTCCCCTCCCCGCAAGGGGGAGGGAGACCAAAACGCCGGCGCTGGTGAAAGCGTCTCCTCCCCCCTTGCGGGGGAGGGACAGGGTGGGGGGTGTTCTTCCCGCACCGCTCCATCCACCCGCAACCCGCCCTGCCCTACCCCAGATAGAAAGCCCACCCCATGACCAACTCGACCCTCTTCATCAACGGCCGCGTGCTCGATGCCGAGCGCGGCGTCTCCCGCGATGGGCTCGCGGTGCTGGTGCAGGATGGCCGCATCGCCGAGGTCGGCGCCGGCATCGCCGCCCCCTCCGACGCACGCACCGTCGATCTCGGCGGCCGCACGCTGATGCCGGGGCTGATCGATTGCCACGTGCATGTGGTCGCCGAAACGCTCGACCTGTGGGGCAACATGATCGCCCCCTCCTCGCTCGCTGGCCTCCGCGCCGGGCGGGTGATGGAGGAGATGCTGCAGCGCGGCTTCACCACCATCCGCGATCTCGGCGGCGCCGATCACGGCCTCGTCCGCGGTGTCGAGGAAGGGCTGATCGATGGGCCGCGCATCGTCATCTGCGGCAAGGGCCTCACCACCACCGGCGGCCATGCCGATTTGCGCAAACGCACCGACGACCGGCCCGGCATGATGTCGGATCGCCTGGGCTCGATGGGCTATATCGCCGACGGCGTCGACGAGGTGCGCGCCGCCTGCCGCAAGATGATCAAGGAGGGCGCCAACTTCATCAAGGTGATGGCCAATGGCGGCGTTTCCTCGCCGAACGATCCGATCCACTCGATCCAGTATTCGCGCGAGGAAATCCTCGCCATGATCGAGGAAGCCGAGAATGCCGGCCTCTACGTCTCGGCCCATGTCTACACAGACCGCGCCATCCGCCGCTGCGTCGAGCTCGGCGTCCATTCGCTCGAGCACTGCAACCTGATCAGCGCCGAGACGGCCAAGCTCGCGGCGGAGAAGGGCTGCATCGCCGTCCCCACCCTCGTCGCCTATGACGCGCTCTGGCTCGAAGGCAAGGCGCTCGGCCTGGGGCCCGCCGAGTTCGACAAGATTGAGGTGGTCCGCTCAGGCGGGCTCAAATCCCTCCAAATCATGCGCGACGCCGGCCTGCGCATGGCCTTCGGCTCGGACCTGCTGGGTGGGCTGAGGAAATACCACTGCATGGAGTTCGAGCTCCTGGCCAAGGTGCTGACCCCAGCCGAAATCATCCGCTCGGCCACCGTGGTTGGGGCGGAGCTCTGCCAGATGACCGGGCAAATCGGGACGATTGCCAAGGGGGCGCTCGCGGACCTGGTCGTGGTGGATGGGGATCCGCTCGCGGATATCGCGCTGCTGCAGGGCGATGGGGCGCATATGCCGCTGATCATGCGGGGTGGCGCCGGGTTCAAGGACGAGTTGTAACCTCGCCAGCCGGCTCGGCAGCGCCCGCCCCTGCCCCGGAGCGCAGCATGGCGACCAAGGTCCGTATGACGGTACGGCCCTAGGTCGCCCCATAAAATTGCGTAGCCCGGGTAAGGCTGGTGGCAAGGCAGCACCGTGAGGATGACCGGGCGCGGTGGAGCGCTAACGGACTGAATTCGCTTGTAATTTTGTCCGTAGGCGGGCCCAGTATCGGCCCCTGGCAAACCACATAACGACAGAACGCGAGCGTCTCATCGGCCGGGTGACGATCCCCCGGCCCCGGTCCATCCGGGCGTCGTGCGGCGGCGACCCGACGAGGCCGGGCAACACGCTCCAACGTGCGCCCGGCTCTGCAG
>JAEUMC010000767.1 GCA_016793415.1 Devosia sp.
GCGGTCGCAGAGGCTTCCGGCTTCCGGACCAGTGGGGTCGGCGAAGAAACGGCAGAGCTCGACGGCGTTGACGTTGGGGAGGCCGCCGATCATGCCGGCGCCGCCGGCCGCGAGCAGATCGGGCAGCACGCGGTCGTCGCCGGTGAAGATCCTGAGGTTCGGGAAGGTCCGCGCCAGCATCAGCGTGTGGGTGCGATCGCCAGTCGAATCCTTGATGCCGACGATGCGCTTGCCGTGCCGGGCAATGAGGCGTTCGACCAGTTCGACGCCGTAGCCGACCTTGGTCATGGCCGGGATATGGTACAGCACCACATCGAGCGGGAAGCTGCCGCCGAAACGGTTGGCGGCGGCCTCGAAAAAGGCGGCGATGCCATCCTGGCTGGTGGCCCCGTAATAGAACGGCGGGGCGATCAGCACGGCGCGGCAGCCTAGATCGGCAGCAGCGGCGATGGTGGCCACGGCATCGTCCAGCGCGGCGCTCATCGAGGCCGGGATCAGCCGGTCCATCGGTACGCCGGCCTGCTGCAATGCGGCGAGCGCCGCGCGCTTTTCGCGCACCGAGAACGAGGCGCCCTCGCCGGTCGAACCGAAGGGCGAAACATAGCTGCAACCGGCGGCGAACAGCCAGTCGATATGCGACTTCAGTCGCACGATGTCGATGCTTCCAGTGTCAGTGACGGGGGTCAGAGAGGCGGCGACGATGCCGCCGAGAGCCCTGGAATTGCTGGCTTCAGAGGCGGCTGCGAGTTCTTGTGTCACTGATACAATCACCAGATGGAGTAGTTGTTCAATCTATGTGTTTACACGAGCCGGATTCTGTTGCAAGGTCAATCCATCGGCGAGGGCTGGATGGCGGGTAACGCTGCCGCTCGAGGCGACAGGACGTGCATGCTGGGAGGGCGCCGTTGGCCGAACTGCAACTTCAGAATGTCTCCAAGACCTATGGGACGTTCGAGGCGGTAAAGGATGTGTCGCTGGCCATCGAGGATGGCGAGTTCGCCGTCTTTGTCGGCCCCTCGGGTTGCGGGAAGTCGACCCTGTTGCGGCTGATTGCCGGGCTCGATCCGGTCAGCGCCGGCTCGGTCGCCATCGGCGACAAGGACATGACGGCGCGGCAGGCCGGCGAGCGGCCGGTGGCCATGGTGTTCCAGTCCTATGCGCTCTACCCGCATATGAGCGTGTTCGAGAACATTGCCTTTCCGCTGCAGATGGAGAAGCGCTCGAAGACCGAGATCCGCGACGAGGTGGCAAAGGCAGCCGCAACCGTGCAGCTGACGACGCGGCTGCAGGACAAACCGGCGAAACTCTCGGGCGGGCAACGGCAGCGCGTGGCGATTGCCCGCGCCATTGTCCGCAAACCCGAAATCTTCCTGATGGATGAGCCGCTGTCGAACCTCGATGCGGCCTTGCGCATGGAGATGCGCTCCGAACTCACCCGGCTGCACAAGCGGCTCGGCTCGACCATGGTCTATGTCACGCACGACCAGCTCGAGGCCATGACCATGGCCGACCGCATCGTGGTGCTGAATGGCGGCAAGGTCGAGCAGGTCGGCAAACCGATGGAGCTCTATCATCGGCCGGCCAACCTGTTCGTCGCCGGGTTCATCGGCAGCCCGCCGATGAATTTCCTCGCCGCCAAGGTGGCCGGACTTGAGCAAGGCCGGGTGCTGCTCGAGGTGCCCGAGGTCGGGCAGGTGGCGTTGCCGGGCGATACGTCTGCCTTCACCGTCGGAGGCGAGGCAACGATCGGCATCCGCCCCGAGGCGATCACTACGGCGGCTCCGTCCGAGCCGGCGCTGGCGCTCGGTATCACCCCGCGCACCGTCGAGCGGCTGGGGCTCCACACCATCGTCTATGGCGAGCTGGGCGGCAGGATGCTCACCGCCTTGTTCAATGGCGACCCGGCGATATCGGCCGACGCGCCGCTCGGCATCCATGTGCCGCTCAAGCAGATCCACCTGTTCGACGCCGTGGGCCAGGCCCGCGGACACCGCGACTGACGCGTTTTCATCGCTCGCCCCGGAGGAGGAGGATCATGCCTCCGTTGGCGCGCTCACCAGGGAGTAACGAGATGAACTTCACCTCCAACCGCCGGCAGTTCCTGTTCGGCGCCGCCGCCAGCACGCTGGCCATCACCGCCGCCGGCGGCATTGGCCGAGCCTTCGCCCAGGACCAGCAACTGGTGTTCTGGTCGCAACTGGCCGGCAGCAAGAAGGCCGCCGGCGAAGCGCTGGAAGCGGCGTTCAAGACGGCACACCCCGGGGTCGCGCTCAACTCGAGCCTGTTCGCCGAGCCGAGCCAGCTCAACGAGAAGATCCTGACCGCGATCAACGGCAATACCGCGCCGGACCTGTTCATCCAGCACTGGGATTACACCCTCACCTACTCGACCGGCGACAAGCTGGCCGACCTCAAGGCGGGGCTCGCCAATGTGAACTTCGACGATCTCGACGGCTCGCTCCTCGCCTATGGCAACATCGGCGGGCAGCAGGTGTCGGTGCCGCTCTACGGCACCTCGCGCGGCCTCGGCGTCAACCGCAAGTATGTGACGGAAGCCGGGCTCGATGCCGACAAGGGACCGCAGAACTGGGCCGAGTTGCGCGAGTGGGCCAAGGCACTGACCAAGCGGCAGGAAAACGGCCTGCTCGAAGTCGCCGGCCTCAGCATGTTCCACAACGACCTCGAGACCTGGGAGATCTTCACCCTGCTGCTGCAGGGCGCCGGCGGTACGCTGTTCAACGACGACCTGACGGCGCCGGCCTTCGGCGGTGCCGAGGGCCTTGCGGCGATCAACTTCATGTTCGAGCTGCTGCATACCGACAAGGTCACCGATCTCGGCTTCGGTCTCGGGCCGGGCGGTTCGGCGAGCCCGATGAACCAGGGTCGCGCCGCGATGATCATCGCCGGCAACTACTCGACCAACAACGCGCTGAAGGCCGGCATCGAGTTCGACGTGCTGCCGATCCCGATGAAGGATGGCGGTTTCACCTCGCTGGTGGACCCCTTCAGTTTCGCCGTCACCAAGGCGTCGCCGAACCAGCCGGCAGCCTTGAGCTTTGTCGAGTTCGCACTGACGCACGAGCAGCAGGTGGCGTTCGCGCTCGCCAGCAAGAACGTGCCGGTGCTGAAGGCGGCGCAGCAGGATCCGGCGGTGCAGGCCGATCCGTTCCTCGCCAAGTTCGTCAAGACCGCCAGCTTCGCGCCGCCCAAGGCGGCTGCCATCCCGGCCTTCTCGCGCATGGTGACGATCATCGCCCGCGCCGTGCAGGAAACGCTGTTCAAGCGCGTCACCGCCGAAGAAG